>JAEUAF010000300.1 GCA_019695485.1 Sorangium sp. | reverse complement strand
TTTGGTTGCCGAGGGTCGCTGAAATCGAGCCGAGTTGTTCCTGCACCAGCGGGTTCGTGGGCGTTACGTTCTCGCGCAGGTAGGAGCCGAAGCGCTTGATGTCGTCGCTGACCAGCATCCCCATCAGCGCCGTGCCGAGCGAGCCGCCGAGTTCCCGCGTCAGGTTGAACAGCCCCGTGGCGTTGCCGCGTTGAGCCGGGCCGAGCGCCGAGAGCGCCAGCACGCTCACCGGGATGAAGATGAAGCCGAGTCCGAAGCTCCGAATCATATTGGGCGCCACCAGGTCCCAGAAGCCAGCGGCCTGGGTGAGGTGCGACGCCACGTATTGGCTGAACGCCACGATCGTCACGCCGATCACGAGCAGGATGCGTCCGTCGACTTTGGGAGAGAGCCGTCCCATCGCCGGCATCACCACGACTGACGCGGTGCCCGCTATCAAGAACACTTTACCGATGTCGAGCGCGCTATAGTGAATCACCGAGCCCGCAAACAGTGAGAACATGTAGGATCCGCTGAACAGCGCGAACCCCGTCAAGAAGTTCAGGCCCGTGCCCGCCGCGTACGAGCGGTTCTTGAACACCGAGAGGTCGACGACCGGGTGTTTCGACTCCAGCTCGTGAACCACGAACGTGATCAGCGCGACGGCCGCGGTGGCGCTGAGCGCGACGATCGAGGGGCTTTCGAGCCAGCCTTCGCGGTTGCCTTCCTCCAGCACGTATTGCAGCGACGCCATCCCCACCGCCAAAAGCGCGATCCCGAAGACGTCGATCTTGGCGGCATCGCCCTGAGGCCGCACGAAGCCCGGCTCCTCGATGAAGCGCAATGTCAACAGCGCGGCGCTGAACCCGAGCGGCACATTGACCATGAAGATCCAGTGCCAGCTCGACCACTCGATCAGGTAGCCACCAATCGTGGGGCCGAAGAGCGGACCTGTGATCGCGCCCAGACCGAACAGCGCAGCCGCCATGCCGTGTTCGCGTTGGGGATAGCGCGCGAACAGAATGCTCTGCGCCGTCGGGATGATCGCGCCGCCCCCCAATCCTTGTAGCGCCCGGAACACGACCAGCGATGGCAGGCTCCAGGCCAGGCCGCAAAGCGCGCTGGCCAACGTGAAGAGCGCGATAGACCCGGCGAAATACAGTCGGTAGCCGAAGCGCCGCTGGAACCAGCCGGTCATCGGAATGATCACGATGTTGGCCATCATGTAGCCGGTCGAGACCCACCCGATTTGGTCTATCGGTGTTCCGAAGCTAGCGCGCATGTCGTTCAACGCGACGTTGACGATGGTGATGTCAATCATCGCCATCAGCGCCGCCACCATCACGATCGCGGTGACGGCGAACTTGGAGCCCCGGATTTGCTCGTTCATGATGACCTCGGTGCCGCTCGGTGCCGCTCGGTGCTACTCGGTGAAGACGGTGGCTTGTGCGCTCAGTCCCGGGCGAAGCTCGAGCTCAGGGTGCGCGTCGAGACGGATCAACACCGGGACCCGCTGCACCACTTTGGTGAAGTTCCCGGACGCGTTGTCCGGGGGCAAGAGCGAGAAACGCGCGCCGGTTCCTCCAGCCAGACTCTCCACGTGACCGCCGAGCTTCTTGCCGGAGTAGGCGTCGACGCGCACTGACACGAGTTGCCCTGGCTTCATGCGGGCAATCTGGTCCTCCTTGAAATTGGCGACCACCCAGGTGTCTTCGAGTGGCACGAGCGCGAGCAGCGGGCGCTCGGGAGCGGCCATTTGCCCAGCTTCCACTGAACGGCGTGAGACGACGCCATCCACCTCGGCTTTGACCTGCGTGTAGGAGAGGTTGAGCTCGGCTTGGTCGAGCGCGGCCTGGGCTTGACTTACCCGCGCGTGGGCGAGCTCCACGGCCGCTTCGGCGGCGGAAACTTGCTCTGGGCCGGACTCAGCGGCAATCACCCGGCCGCGGGCGGATTCGAGCGTGCCGGAGGAATTTTGCCGGCTCGCTTCGGCGCTCGTCAGCTGCGCCTGCGTTTGGAGCAGCGCGGCGTTGGCCTGCTCGAGCTGCGAGCGGCTCGAATCGTACTGAGCCTTGGCCACGACGCTTCCTTGGAAGAGCTCCGCGGTGCGATCGAACTCGAGCTGTGCCAGGGCTCGTCGCGACTCCGCGCTCTGCACGGCGGCGCGGGCTTGATCGATGGCCGCATGCGTGGTGTCTCGGATAGAGGCCGCTTGCGCAAGTCCACCGCGTGCCACGACCAGATTCGAGTCGACCGACTTACGAGTGACGGCCAGCTGAGTCTCGGCCGCGCGCAGCGAGGCGTTCGCCGCCGCTAGATCCGCGCGCGCCGCCTCACGGCGAACGAGCAGATCGCGATCGTCCAGCTCTACCAAGATGTCGCCCACTCGCACCGGCTGGTTGTCCTTGACCAGCACCCGCTTCACTTGTCCGGCAACGTGGGGCGCCACGTAGGCAACGTGCCCTTCAACCTGGGCGTCGTCCGTGGCCTCCTTGGCGCTTCCGCTGAAGAAGGCCGCCCCGGCGCCTCCGAATGCCAGCGCGGAGAGCAACGGCAACACGATACGGGCTGCCCGTCGCGGCTTGTCGCTAACGACGGGAATGGGCTCGACATTTGAGAACGGCGTTCCAGGCTGTGCACTGCTGACCATAGTGACGGGGTGCAGAAGCACACTCCGTGCCGGATGAGTCATCGTCAGAATTATCTAATAGTTATGATGGCTTATATCTGTTTTCGTTGAGGGTGTAATCGGGCCGAGCACGTAGAGATGTGGGTCTTGGATTACTTCCGGTAGTAATCCGGATGCTACAAATGGATGTCATCCAATGCCGCCTTCTAGCCCGCTATCTGAGCCGTCGGACGAACTTAGTCGGTCACGCGAAGCCGCGAGTCCGGCTGACGTGCGCGCGCTGCGCGGGGCGCTGAGTCGCGCCGCGTTCGCGCGCCGCTTGGGCGTCACGCCCAACACCGTCTATCGATGGGAGCTTCCCGTCGACGCGGCGGAAGCACGACGGCCGCGCGGCGTCGAACTTCAGAAGCTGAACGAGCTGGCGCGAGGTGACGCGCCGCTCCGAGTCGACGCAGCGCCTCTGCAGGCGGCCGGAGCGTTGAGTGGCGTCGACGCAGCACGGCCAGTCCCCGGAGCCACGCTCGCGTCGCGCAGCGCAGACGATCTGGTCGAGGCGCTGCCCGCTGCGGAGCGCGTCTTTCGCGGCGAAGCCCGGCGAGGTCGCTCTGAGTTGGTCTCGCTATTGGCGGCTCGGCGCGGGCTCTCGGATGGCGCGCGCGCGGTCGCCTGTCTCGCAATCGCGATGGCTGAACTGGTGTTGGCCGCGGACGCCAAGGGTGCCTGGCTCGCCATCTCCCCCGCGCTCGCGGACGCTGAAGCTTCGCAGCTCGAGCCGCAGATCGCGGCTCGCGTCTACGCTGTGGCCGCGTTGGTCCGCTCGCTGCCCGACGCAACCCTGTTCGACCTCGGTTGCGTGCATGCCTATGGGGCGCGGGCCGAGGCGCTGGCCGCGCGTACCGACCCAGAGGTGGCTTGCCTTTCCATTCTGGCGGCGCTTTCGGCGGCCATGTTGGTGGGCGATCGCGAGCTGCTCGAGCGCGGCTTCGTGCGGCTCGAGGAGGCCGGTTTTGGGGATCTCCCGCTGCTGCTGGAGCTCCATCTCGAGGAGTTTCGTGGCTTGCGCCCGATGTTGGCGGGCAAGGCGACCACCGGCTCGCGTAGCTTCGAGGCTCTCGCCGCGCGCAGCGAAGCCGCCGGCTACCCGATTTTGGCGGCGCGCTCCGCAGCTCATCAAGCGCAGTGCGACCTCGACAACCTGGCCGATCCCGAGGACGTGCTGAACTTGGTGCGGCGCGGTCGACAACTTACCTTGAGCAGTCGGTCGGCCCCCGGCCTGCACCAAGTGCTGTTGGCGCGCGCCGAGACCGAAGCGCTGTTTCGATTGGGGCGCACGGAGCAGGCACTCGAAGCGATCGGCACGCTCGAGGCCTGGGCGGAAGAGACGCAGATTCCGGCGCTGGCCGCGATTCCGACTTGGTTGCGCGTCATGCACCTGGCCGGGCGAACCGAAGGCTTTGCACGCCTCGCGGAGCGCCTACGCGCCGTCGGCGTTCCCTCGCTGAAGCCGATCTGCACCGCCTATCTGGCTTACCTGGAGGCGATGGAGGCACTGGCGACGACCAGCGACGCGGCGCTGATCATCGCCGCCTTCGACCGTTCGGAGCTCGAGGCCAAGCGCTGGCCGTTCTTGCTCCGCCAAGTGTTGCAGCACCGAGTGCTGGCGTACATCCTCGGGTCTGATGACGGCCAGGCGCGCGTGGCGTTGCGGCGCGCGCAGCGCTTCATGGAAGCCTATCCCGCGCCGTGGATGACGGCGCATTTGCGGCGCATCGAGGGCACATTGCTGGCCGCTGCTGGGCACTTCAATGAGGGGCGACACTTGTTGGAGTCCGCGATCGCGACCTTCGATTTGGCGAAGGCTCAGCCGGATGCCGCCCTGGCCCGCCATGTCTTGGCCGCATTCGCCGAGTCGTACGAGGAACCGGGCGCTGCCAAGCTCGTGGCCGAGTCGCGTGCAGTGCTCGACGCGCTGGGGGTGAAGTCGCCGAATGCCTTGCGCGTGGGGATGGAGCGCTTGCGCGCATTCCGCGCACAGAACAAGGGTGCCGAGCCGCTGGCGCGCCGCCTTGGCGCAGAGGCGCTGGTCGTGCCCATGCAACGCCTCTCGGTGCGCGGCGCGTTGCCGTCGCTCATTTTGCGTGAGCTTGTGTCGATCGTGGAGAGCTTGCTGCCCGCGCGTCGCGTGCGTCTCGACGAGCTCGACTCCGCGGGCACCCCGCGCCCGGTGATTGGCGACCAGAGCCCGCCGACATTCTCGGACTTCACGGAATTCAGCGATGGGGCGGGGCGCACGTTTCGCATCGGCGTGAGCGGCGAGCTCGGGAGCCACGAGCGCTCGCTGCTCTCGATTTTGACGACCGCGACGTCGTTGGCCTTGGAGGCGGCCACGCTGCGCGGCTACGACGAACGGCGTCTGAGCGCCACGAATGAGGAACGTAGCCCGGAGATCCCAGGGTTTTTGGCAGCCTCACCGGTGATGCGTCGCCTGCGCGGCGAGCTAGCCAGCCTCGCAAGCTCCACGGCGACAGTGATCATCAGCGGGGAGTCGGGCGTCGGCAAGGAAGTCGTGGCCCGCGCCATTCACGACCTCTCCGATCGCGCGGGCAAGTCGTACGTGGCTTTCAATTGTGCGACGGTGCCGCGCGACCTCTTCGAAGGGCAGCTGTTTGGCTATCGGCGCGGCGCGTTCACGGGGGCCACCTCCGACCACCCCGGCGTGATACGGGCCGCCAACGGCGGCACGCTGTTCCTCGACGAGATCGGCGAGCTGCCGCTCGATATCCAGCCAAAATTGCTGCGCTTTTTGGAGAATGGCGAGGTCTTTCCGCTCGGTGAGCGGCGACCCATCCGAGCCGACGTGCGCATCCTGGCGGCCACCCACCGCAACCTCGCCGAGCTCACGCGCGAAAACCGATTTCGCGAAGATCTCTACTATCGGTTGCAAGTCGTCCCAATCAAAATACCGCCGCTCCGCGATCGGCGCGAGGACATTCCGATCCTTGCCCGGCACTTCGTGCGCGAGCTCACCCGTCAGGGGGAAGCTCCTGTACTTGCGCCCGACGCAGTGGTGGCACTCGCGAGCCATTCGTGGCCGGGCAATGTGCGTGAGCTGCGTAACGTGATCGAGCGGGCCATGGCGTTTTCCCCCACTCCAAGCGTGCTGCGAGCCGAGCACCTCAAGATTGATCCGCCGAATCGCGGCTGAGCTCGAGCACCCTCCAGCACCTCGAGCAGCGGGTCCTGGTGGTGGCCTCGCGTGCGAGCGTGACGTCGGCGCCGACCTGGACGCTGCGCTGTCATTGGCGCAAGTGAGCGCTCCACTGGGCTCACTCGCGGTTGCCTGAGATCTAGAGCGTGGCGTTCGCTTTTGCGTTCGCTTCGGCTTGGCTCTTCAAGGCTGAAAGGCCGCGCTCGAAGTCTGCGCCGACGAGCTTGTCCATGTCCATGAACATGCAAGCTGCCTTGGCCACGAAGTTGTTCTTGCCATCCATCGCCCATGTCACTTCTGTAGTGCGCGGGCCTCCCGAGAACGTGAAGGTGGCGGTGTTGGTTGCCGTGAATGGCTTGACGAACTCGAGCTTGATCGAGATGAGCGAGGCTGCGCGGCTCTGCTCGATGGTCATGCGCCCTTCGCCCACTTTGTCGCTACCCGCCCAAGCATAGGCGGCGCCCTGGCCTCGGGCCGCGCCCGTGAAGGTCTTCTTCATGGCAGGATCAATCTTTTCGTAAGGAGACCACTTTTGCCACTCGTGAAAGTCGTCGACCAGCGCGAAGGCCACATCGGGCGGAGCGTCAATCGTGATTGAGCGCGCGATGCGAAATTCGGCGGGGCGGGTGGCGACGACCAGCACGAACCCGAGGATTACCACGACCACACCGATGAGAATCTTCTTGACCATGACTCTGCCTCCTTGGCTTCTACAGCCTTACGTCAATCGAGCCGGCCGCAGATCGACATGCTTTCGCATTTTGTTCGCGATTCAAAGTTCGTCGTTATTGGGCGCGCGGTGGGCCGGCCGCGTAACGCGCCCGTTCAGCCGAGGACTGAGCGCGCAGGAGCAAGCGCTCGCGCTGAGGCTCGTTGCGCGTAAGCCCGGCTGCGCGCTCGAATTCGACGCGCGCTTCGGCGTGGCGTCCGAGGCGCGCCAAAAGATCGGCGCGTGCGCTCGGGAGCAGGTGGTAGTCCTTGAGTGCCGGCTCGCTGGCGAGAGCGTCCAGGAGCACGAGGCCCGCCGCCGGGCCTTCGGCCATCGAGACCGCCACTGCACGATTCAGCTCGGCCACGGGCGAACCGGTAAGCGTCACGAACTCGCCATAGAGCGCTGCGATGCGTGCCCAGTCGGTTTCCTCCGGCGTCCGCGCGCGCGCGTGGCAAGCGGTAATGGCCGCCTGCAGCGCGTAGAATCCGCCTGCGCCGCCGAGCGCCTCGCTGCGAGCGAGCGCCTGAAGCCCGCGCTGAATGAGCAAGTGGTCCCACCTGGCGCGGTTTTGTTCCAACAGTAAGACGGGTTCGCCGTTCGGCGCCGTGCGCGCAGCGCTCCGTGATGCGTTGATTTCCATGAGCGCTACGAGCGCGTGGACCTCGGGCTCAGCCGGCGCGAGCCCTGCGAGCAGCCGCCCAAGTCGCAGCGCGTCGTCGCAGAGTTCGGGGCGCATCAAGTCGCTGCCCGCCGTCGCCGAATAACCTTCGTTATAAATCAGGTAAATGACCTCGAGCACCGAGGCTAAGCGTGGGGCGAGCGCGGCCCCGCGTGGCACCTCGAACGGGATCTGCTTGTCCGCCAGAGTTCGCTTCGCGCGCACGATGCGTTGGGCGATCGTGGCTTCCGGGAGCAAGAACGCCCGCGCGATTTCGTCGGTAGAAAGGCCGCCCAGGAGCCGTAGTGTCAGCGCGACTCGAGCTTCCGTCGAAAGCACCGGGTGGCACGCCGTGAAGATCAATCGCAGCAAGTCGTCCCCGACATCGTCGTCGAGCGTGGCCTCGATTTCGGCCGCGCCGCGCTGCTCGCCCGCCTCAGCGTCGAGCTCGTGCCCGAGTTCGGCGTGTTTCTTGGCGAGCATCTTGCGGCGCCGCAATACATTGAGCGCCCGATGCTTGGCGGTTGCCATCAGCCAAGCGGCGGGGTTCTCCGGCACCCCGGCTTTCGGCCACTGCTCGAGGGCCGCGACCAAAGCGTCTTGGGCGAGCTCTTCGGCGAGCCCGATGTCCTGAACCAGGCGCGTCAGGCTCGCGACGAGCCGCGCGGACTCCATCGAAAAGACGGCGTGAATCGCGCGTGCTGGATCGGAGGCAGTCACGGCCTCCGATCACAGCATGTTCTTGGGCATTCGCAAGAGCGCTAGTGCACTGCCCTGAGCTCACCTGCGCTGCACTACTAGCCGGGCACCTCGGCTGCGTCGAAGACTTGCAAGACCTCACCACTGCCCTCGCCGGCGATGCGCATGAAGCGCTTGGCGAGCTCCAGCGCTTCCGCCTTCGATTTGGCTTGAACCAACGCGAAGCCGTCGATGAGCTCCTTGGTTTCCGGAAACGGGCCATCGGTGACCGTGAACGCTCCCTGACTGAGCTTCAGCACCGTGCCCTTGGAGGGGCGCTGCAGCCCCCCGGTCATCAGCAAAATGCCCGCCTTGGCCATCTCCGCGCTAAACTTTCCGATCTCTGCCATTTGCTCGGCGCTCGGCGGAACGTTGGTCGCGGGCGTGTACGTCAACAAGAACTTCATCGTGCTCTCCTCCTACTCGGCTGCGGGAAACTCGTGCAGTTGTCGGATTTCGGTTTCGCCCTCGCCCACCACTGACAAGAAGCGCTTGCCCCACTCGATGGCTTCAGCCTTGCTCTTCACTTGGAGCAAGCAAAACCCCGAGATGAGCTGCTTCGGTTTGGGGAAGGGCCCGTCCTCGACGGTGAATTGTCCCGCGCCGATGCGTACGCGCGCGCCTTTGGAACTTGGCAAACAGCCCTCGGTCGTGAGCAGCACGCCGGCTTTCGACATCTCGTCGATCAGCTTGCCCATCTTGCTCATCTCTTCTTCGGACGGGGGACGGTCGGTTTCGGCGGTATCAGGCCTATAAACGCACAAGAAACGCATAGCAGATCTCCTTTTTGGGCCGGCCCCAGCGCACTTCGGCGAGCGATTTGCCGGCTCCAGGCTCTCGACAATCGAGAGGTCTTCGGATCGACAAGGCGCGCGTTTTTTTCTCTCACTACGGGTGAGGCGCGGAACCTAGGCGGCCAGCGGGCCAATCGCGTGGGCGGGGGAAGTGCCGGTCACAGCGTGCAGTGCGCGCGAACGTAATGCACGTCCCACTCGCTCGTGCCGACCCGAACGAAGCCGTGTCGCAGATAGAAGCGATTGGAATCGCTGTCCCGGAGCGCACTGACTTGGATGGGGAGGCCGGCGGCGTCCGCTTCCCGAAACAACTCGGCCAGCGCGGCACTGCCAATGCCGAGGCCCTGTGAGCCTGGTCGGATGTAGAGGTGATCGAGCTCGAAGGCCGCGTCGGCGCGCTTGAACGCGAGGAAGCCGACGCGCTCGCCCCGCCACACGATATGTCGTGTGAACTTCAGCAAAAGGCCGTGGAGGAGGCGTTCCCGAGCCCTCACGGGATCGAAGCGCCCGATCCGTTCGAGGCTCGGCCGCATGGCTGCGATGCGGAGGGCGACCAAGTCTTCCAGGTCAGCCTCGGTCGCGGAGTCAAAGCGGATGGTTGGGGCTTCTAGCATACGGGTTTGACAGTGGTCCATCCGCGGTCCGCAGGGTCAAGGGTTGTCCGTGCGCACTGCCTCGACGCGCAGCCGCACGTAGTCGATCCACCAGACGCCATCCCGGTAGAGCGCCGGTCGTGCGTGGTTCTCGGCGATCCGCAAGAACTCAGCCCGGCGCTCGCGAAACGTGCTGCCGATGAGCTCGCTCGAGAAGATATCGAGCCAACTTGCGAGCCCGCTCTGCGCGGCCGTGTCGGACATGGGGCTAGGGCGCGGAAACCACGCCGCGGCGCGCACCAGGAAGCCTTCGCTCTCGAGCAGCGCGGCATACTCGCCGAGCTTCGGAAAGTACCAGGGGCTCCACGCGGCGTCAGAGGCGGCCGCGCCGAGCTCGAACAGCGCGCGCCCAACGGAAGCGCGCACCGCCGCGACATTTCCAAAGCCGCCGAATTCGAGGGCCACGCGCCCGCCGGGGCGCAGAGCGCGCCGCATGCCACGAACCACGTCGCGCGCGCGCGGCATCCAATGCAGGGCCGCGTTCGAGAAGATCGCGTCGAACGCCGCCTCGTATTCGAGCGCCTCGCCGCGCCCGAGCACGAACTCGAGCTCCGGGAACTCGCGCCGCGCCTCTTCGATCATTTCCGCTGAAGCGTCGAGCCCGACCACCGAGGCTCCGGCCTCGGCGATGCGCTGGGTGAGTTTCCCTGGACCGCAGCCGAGGTCCAAAACCCGCTCACCGGGTGCTGCAGCCAATAGCTCCACCACGGGGAGTCCACCGTCGCGGACGAACTGGGCTTGGTGGTCGTAGCGAGCGGGGGCCCAAGTATTCGATGGATCGGGGTTAGTCATGCTCGTCATCTCCGTTGGTGAGAGCATGAGCTGGCGGATAATTAAGTCTAATGAAAGATTGTTGGCAAATGCTGTAGGATATCTAAACTGTTGCGCAGACCTCGACGCAGAGGGAACGCTACCGCTTGCCGTCATTTCACGCCGCGCCGAGAACGTGCGAGGAAACGCGCGTGGCGACGCGCTTTGGACGACTCCTCGAAATTCATCGTGAGCTCGACGAGGTGTTCCTGCTGCATGCGGAGTGCTTGCTGCAAGGTGAGCACGGCCTCGGCTTGGCCGTGCTCAAGGGCTATCGCGAGCTGTTGCTCTTGCACATGGAGCACGAAGAGCGGCAGCTATTACCGCTCTACGTGACAGTCGGCGTAGCGCCGCGCTTCCCCGTCGTGCTCTACGGCGGGCAGCACGAAAAGCTTCGCGGTATGCTGGACGCGCTGGTCGTGCGCGTGGCCGCGCTCGAGGGGCGAGGGCGCGCCGTGCGCCGAGCGGTGCTCGGCATTTTCGACCAGGAAACGACCTTCAAGCACCTCAGCGAACATCACGACGCGGCCGAACGCGATGGCCTGTTTGCCAGGCTCGACCTGGCGGTCGATGCGGAGCGCACGGAGGCGCTGGTCAGCCGGTGTTGGGATGAGTGGTGGGCACGGCGCGGCGCGCTTCAGGGGCCAATTCTGGAAGCCCAGGCGCTCTGAGCGGAGCGTGGCTGCCGTGACCTTTCCGCGCCGTGCGCGTTTCTTGCTCGCGCGCGTCGCTCACGGCGGATTCAAATCGCGGACGACCGCTTCCATGTGGCGCCCGGAGTTCAAGGTGAAGCGCGCGTAGCCCGCTTGTGCGCGCGTGGGTGGCCGGTGCCCTTTCTCGAACAGCTCACGCGGTGCTGCGTCGGGCTCGGGGCTTGCCTGCTGCGTGAGGGATACGTCAATGGAAAGATGGGCGGTGCCCGGCGTGACGCTCACACTGTCGAGCGAAAACGTGCCGGCCTTGAGCAGCAGCAGGGTGTGGTCCAGCATGCGCTTCACGATCGCAGGTGTGGCGATGAGGGGGTCGAAGCTCAGTCCCTCGATGTGGCCGTCGCCATCCACTTGGACTTCTACGACGGCGCGTCCCACGCTGCCGGGAGCAAGTTCGGACCACTCCGGGTCCCCATAGCTTCCGGCGGCAAGAGCGCGGGTAAACGCTTGAGCGAAGTGGCGCACACCTGGCGGTAGCCCCAACGCGCCCATGCTGCCAGCGTGCTCTGCGCGTGCCTCTGGGGCGACTGAGGAAACACTCGCGGGGGTGGCGTCGCTGCTCGCCTGCGCGTCGGGCGTCGAGCGCGCCTGCGCGGAGGGTGGAAGTGGCGCTTTCGATGGATGCTCTGGCACGGCTCGAGGCGTGGCGAGCGCTGCGGTCGAGTCCTGCGCTACGAACGCGGCGTGCGCACGAGAGGGGCGTTGGCTCGGCGTCTGTTCGGGGGGGCGCTCGAGCGGCGTGGCTGCGGTTGGCGGCGCGGCTCGGGACGGAGGCGTGCTGTCGCGAGCTGGAGTGGTCGGCGCCAGCGCAGGCTCGGTGCCGACTTCGACGCCTGCGGCTGCCCAAGGGTCTGCTGCTAGCGGCGTCGGCGCGCTTGCTACGGTCCGTGGAGCGCGGTGCGCGATGGTCGCGGCGTGCACCAGCAACGATGCGACGATCGCAATGTAGAACCGGAACCCACGCTCGACTGGCACGGAATACTCGGGTTTCAGACACGGCCGAAGTGCTTCCGGTTCCCGTGGTTCACGGGCCGGCAGCGAAAATCGTTCTGGGCATGCTGCCATGGGCGCGCATCGCTCGCATGCCGTTGCCATCCAAACTTTCCGCTTGAGGCTAGCTAGGAAGCCTACGCTGCCACGAATTTCCCCACCTCTCGGCAGTGATACGACACAAAGTCGAGCGTCCTCGGGCCCCTCGAGCCACTAAGGGTCAAGGTAAGTGACCAAAGCAGAAGGGCCGCGTGGGATTGTGAAGCGACTGTTCCAGACCGGGCATCTGGGTGAGAAACCTAAGCATCAAGGCCGGCCGTCGGCGCGCTACGCGCTACTGCTGTTTTTTGCAGCGTGGTTGGCGAGTGCGTGCACCGGAAGCGTCGGGGAGGTTCCGAACGGGGGCACGAACTCCAGCTCGGGTTGCGCGAGCGGGCAAGCGCTCTGCGCTGGCGCTTGCGTCGACGTCCAGGCAAACCCTTCGAGCTGCGGCGCTTGCGGGCATGCGTGCAGTGCCGACCAGGTCTGCGATCGCGGCGCGTGCAAAGCCAAGACGCAGGGCTGCTCCGGAGGGTCGACGGCGTGTGGTGGCGGTTGCGTCGACACGTCGTCGAACGTGAGTCATTGCGGCGCGTGTGACCACGCCTGTCCCGTCGGGCAGTCGTGCGTCGCGAGCGCCTGCGCGTGCCCTTCCGGAACCGCGTCTTGTGGCACGTCATGCGTCACGCTTGCCTCCGACAACGCCAACTGCGGGACGTGCGGTACGGTCTGCTCCGGCGGTCGCTCGTGTCAAAGCGGAAGCTGTCAATGTGCGAGCGGTCGCACCTTTTGCGGGACAGCGTGCACCGACGCTCAGACCGATGCCCTGAATTGCGGCACCTGCGGAACGGCTTGTTCGGGCGGAAAGATCTGCAGCGCGGGCCAATGTGTGTGCCCTGCTGGTGAGCTTCCGTGCGGGAGCAGCTGCGTCGACGTGCAGACGAACGCGGCCAATTGCGGCGCTTGCGGCACCGTATGCAGCCTCGGACAGGTTTGTAGCGCGGCGCACTGCGGCGGCGGCGGCGGCCCCGGGCCGGACATGTGCACAGGCCTCGCGCAAAACGTGACCTTGAGCCAGATAGCCGTGTATCAAAGCGTGTCCGTGCCGATCATGAAGGCGGGCGCCGAGCTGGCGGTGACGGCCCGCAATACGGATGTCGTGGCTGGGCGGGACGCGGTCTTTCGCATCTTCGTGACGACGGGCACAGGTTTCGTGGCGCGGGAGCTCTCCGCGCGGGTGTTCGTGCAGAACGCGAGCGGCATCGACAGTTACTTCGCGAAGGCGACCATCTCGGGTTCCTCGCAAGAAGCCAGCCTCAACAGCACATTTCAGGTCCTAGTTCCGAAGGACAAGATCGCGCGCGACACGCGCTATGCGGTCGAGCTGGTCGAGTGCGGAACTTCCGCGCAAGGCGGCGTACAGAGTCCGCGATTTCCAGCGACCGATGGCTTGCTGCTCGGTGCGCGTGAAACGGGCGGCCTCAAGATCAAGCTCATCCCACTGCTCGCCAATTCGTTGCTACCGGACACCTCGGACGCCGGGCTCGAGTCGTATCGTGCGTTCATGTTGGCGATGTATCCCATCACCAGCATCGAGCTTACCGTGGGTGACCAACTCAGCGTCGCCGACGCCACGGATTGGACGACCATGCTCGATCAGATTCGAGCCAAGCGTCAGGCCGACAAGCCCGCGGGGGACGTTTACTACTACGGGCTCTTGAAGCCCGCTGCCACCTTACGCGCCTACTGCGGCAATGGCTGCACGGCAGGGATTGGTTACGTCGTCGCCAGCGCTACGACCACCAGCCAGCAAGCCAATCAGCGCGCCGCACTGGGCCTCGCCTTCGGCGATTCAGCGTCGAACGAGACCATGGCCCACGAGGTGGGTCACAACCACGGCCGCGATCACGCGCCCTGTGCGCCGGGCGGTAGCATCAGCGGTGTCGACCCCAACTACCCCTACCCGAATGCGACGGACGGTGTGTACGGCTGGGACGGTCGCACCAAGGCCCTGATGACTCCCGACCGCACGGATATCATGGGCTACTGCAACACCAAGTGGATCAGCGACTATACTTACGATGGGCTTCTCAATCGCGTTGCCGCCTTGAATGGCGCGCCGATGAGCGAGGTGCTGCCCGCCGAAATCGTGCATTCATGGCGCGTTCTGTTGTTGGATTCGCGCGGGCCGCGCTGGGGTTTGCCGATCGTGGAGCCAGCGGCGCCCGGCGGTTTGCCTGAGACGGCCGAGGTTTTGGACGGAACAGGGCGCGTGATCGCCAACGTGACGGTTTACAGAACTGCGATCGCAGACGTGGACGCCTATTCGATCGATGTCCCCGAACCGGAGCCCGGCTGGCGCAGCGTTCGCGTCATCGGATCGCCGGCCGTCGCGTTCTAAGACCGCATGCGGAATGCCATCGAGCGGGGACTGGCGGAGGAAAAGCCGTTGCGCCGCCAGAAGGGCGGCGGCAAAGTGGCCGAGGCCATGGACTACCGCCTCCTTCTTTCGACTTTCGTCGCGATTTTCGTGGCCGAACTCGGCGACAAGACTCAGCTTGCGACGCTCAGCCTCACCGCAGGATCGGCGTCGCGCTTGAGCGTTTTCCTGGGCTCGGCGCTGGCTCTGGTGACAAGCTCGGCGATCGCCGTGCTAGCGGGTGACATGGTGGCACGCTGGATCTCGCCGCGCACGCTGCAGCGCGTGGCGGGCGTAGTGTTTCTGGGGCTCGGGGCGCTGTATTTGTTCGGTCGCAACGAGTGAACGCCGCCGCCGAGTCCGCGTCTTCGGGCTGGCAAGCGCGGCTCGAGCTAGAAATCGTGAGTGATGACGGGCGCAGCCGTCTCGCGCATCGCTTGCATAAAGGTCCGCTGCGCATCCAGCGGCCGTTCTACCCAGAGGGTGAGAGCGTGCTCCATCTCTACTTGCTGCACCCGCCCGGCGGTCTCGTGGCTGGGGACGAGCTCACGATCTCCATCGACGTGCGTGCGGGGGCGAACGCTGTCTTCACCACGCCAGCAGCACAAAAGATCTACCGTTCGGAGGGCGCCACCTGCACTCAGACTACGACGCTGCGCGTGGCGAGCGGGGCCTCGTGTGAATGGCTGC
>JAEUAF010000297.1 GCA_019695485.1 Sorangium sp. | reverse complement strand
TCCGCGACACGGGCCTTGGCTATGTGCGCTCGGCTTGGGGATCGGCCTGCCGAGCGCACATATCCAAGGCCCGTGTCGCGGATCGCGCACGAGCGCCAAAAGCCCCAATGTGGTGGGCACGGCAGCGACGAGCATGTGCCGGCACGACGGCCACGCATACGGAAAGAAATGCGCGCCGCTCAGCGCAAAGATCAAGAGCGCCAAGTGCGCCGTCGCGCGCGGCAGAATCTGCCGAAAGAGGGCGCCTACGCTGGCGACGAGCGCGAGGTACCAGGCGATCGAATGGAGGTGGGCGCCGAGCGGTGCTGCTTCGAACAGCGCGCCATCCAGCGCGAAGAGCAGGCTCGGCAAGGGCCGAATCAGATGTAGCTTGAGGCCGGTTGCACTCCACCACGGCAACGCTCCAGCTTGGATTGCCGCTAGGTTCTGGAGCGCGTTGCCAGTCGCGAATCGATAAAGATCCCAGGCTGGTCCCGCGCCCGGCCAAGTGCCACGCAGCGCCGCGCGGAAGGCGTGGTCGTCCGCGTAGAAGCCGACACCGATCGAGGGCAGCGTCACCAGCAAGGCCACGCCCAACACGGCCCATGGCGCGTAGCGCGAATCGATCAACACCCTTACCCGACCACGAACAGACATCGAGCTGTGACAGATACTCGCCCTCGACCCCGGAGTCAGCAGGAAGATTGTAGGGTCGTGTCGTCGTTCAGGCGAGCGCCGCCTCGATCACGCGGCCATCGCTGATCTGCGCGGAAATTGTCGATGTGTCGACGCCAACGGCCGCCAGCAGCGTGCGACCGTACGATGCCAGCGACTCTGTCGCGCGGATGTCGCCCCCGTCGCCTCCGCGGCCGCTCTTCGAATCGATGGCCAAGGCGCCGTAGTCATCGCCCAGCGGGGCGACGCCGCCAATCACCCCGGCTCGAAACGGCTTGCCGATGGCGAACGAGACTTGATGGTTGCCGTTGTGCTGGCGCCCGTCAGTGTTGGCCGGACCCAAGGTGCGCCCGAATACGTTCAGCGAGGCCAGGCACACGCTATCGCTGAGCCCAGCGCTGGCGAGTGCTTGCATCAAATCGCCAATTGTCTGAAGGGCAGCGGCTGTTTGTGTGGCCTCGGTGGCGAGGCCGATGTCGCGATGATTGTCACCGCCGAACGGAATATGGATCGAGATGACCGGGGTAACCTTCATTTGGATCAAGGTCACGGCAGCCAACACTTGCGAGGCGGGGCCATTGTCCTTGATCGAGGTGAGCGCGTCGAGCAGGCTTTGATTGATGCTGCGCACTTGGTTCTGCGAGGAGACGAGCGCGTCGATGTATGCGCGCTGCGCGGGCGAGGCATCGCTGCGGTAAAGATCGTAAATTTGATTGAGGGTGTCGTCGCGCAGCGCTTGCAGGTCATTTAGCGGACCGCTCGGGCTGGTGAGCGTGGCCTTGAGGGCCAGTGCGGGAATGATGGGCAGGGCGGCTCCGCCGTAGCTCAGGGCTTCGGCCGGGCTCGTGGCACCGAGGCAAATCGGCTGCGACTGAATCGTGCCGAGGCATGGCGCGAGCTCCTTGGCGAGCAGCGACGGCAACATCTCACCGGCGTACACGCTGCCCATCAACTTCAATACTTCAGGCTCTTTCGGGTGAATGGGCGTGTTCGTCATCAAGTGAAAGAAGCAGGTTCGGTCGAGTGCCGTTTGCGGCAAGGTCGACCACGGCAGCGCGGCGGTGAAGCGTTGCCCGGCGAGCGAGAGCTCCGTGGGGGCCATGCTGGGATCCGCGCTGTGCGTGATGGCTGGGTCATCGTAGGTGCCGGGCACGTTCGCGTTGATCGGGTCGCCGGCGCCCGAGGTGCTGAAAATGATGAACTGTGCCTTGCTGTTGTCGGGGCAGATCGGGTTTGGGTTTTCGGCGAGGGCGCGCTTTGGGTTCAGCAGGAACGAGGCAGGGAGCCCGCTGGCGAGTGCGCGCAGACCCAACAAGCCTGCTCCGAACAGCGTGGACATGAGCGCGTGGCGACGACTGATCATGGCATCACTCCTCAGAGACCGACGCCCGCAAAGGACGGCGCAAGGCACGCAGTGACGAAGGTGGACTTCAGCGCGTCGGAAGCGCTCTTTCCGGCTTGCACGGCGGAGTCGAAGTGGGCGCGCAGGAGCCCCGTTGCCTTGGCGGCGCGCGCGTCGGAGCTTGGCAGCGCCATCACTTGCGCGACGAATTCAGCGATGGCGGCGTCGGGCGCCGTGCTCGACCATTGCTTCACCCCAGGAACCTGCTTGGCAGCGGGCACGTCGATGACTTGCGCGGCGACGGCGCCGCAAATATTCTCGAGCCCCGCCCGGTAAAACAGGGTGGGCTGATTCGGCAGCACGGGCGCGTTCGAACCGCGTCCGTAGCCGTCGGATGGCAAGCCCGACGCGATTGACGGGACCAGCGCTTGTTGTTGCTTTTTGGTGAGGGCGTGGATGCCACAGAGGTCCGTGAAGCCCAGGCGGTTATCGAGCGCGGCACACAGGTGGTCGCGGCGAGCCACGGCCACGACCTCGCCGTTCTCGTCCGCCGTGCGCGTGTCACTCGCGTGCGTGACGAGCGGCGAGGACAACAACTCTTGAACGAGGCTGTTGAATGAATACTGAGAGCTCCGAAACGCCTCCACGACCCGCTGAAACTCCGGGTCGTTCGCGGAGCAGGGCGCGGAATTCACGTAATAACAGAGCTTCTGCGCCCAGGCGCTCGCGAACAACGGGTGCCCCGCCAGCGCATCGCCGAACTCACCGATGCTGTTGACGGCCTTCGTTACACCCTGGAATGCAAACATGCCCTTCTGCGTCGACCAGGCGCTGTCGAGCTGGTTGTGGTAGTTCCACGAGTAAGTCGCCGAGAAAATCGAGCGCAGCGGATCCAGCGTTCGATGACAAAAGACGCAGTCCGCGCTGCCGGCGTGTGCCGCATCCAGGCCCGGCGCTGGGTCACCGGGCGCGGGCGTGGGATCGGTGCCGTCCACCGACGCGCCCAGCGCGACGATCAGCGCTTGGTTTAGCGTGACGCGCATCTGGTTGCTCACGTTGGTCTGCCAATTGGCGAAGAACGCTGGCGTGCTGAAGAAGCCCACGCGCGGAATCGTCAGCACCAGCTCTTGCGCCGTGCGCAGCTGGTCCAAATCGTAGAACGGGGTTGGCGCTTCGCCGGCCTTGGGGGCGCGCACCTCGACCAGGGTCCAGTCCTGGAAATCAGCGCTGGTGAGCTGCGGCGCCGCAGCGCTGCCTCCAACCTGACCGCAGGTCACGCCATCGGGCGTGGTCCAGTTGACGAGCGTTCCGTAGAGGAGAAGATGCAGGGTGCTGGCGTTGCTCGGATAGACGATGGGATCGATGCTGCAGCCGGGCACATTCGCGTCAGCCGTCGCCACGTCTGGATTGTAGAAGTGCATGTAGTTCGGGCTACTCGGGTCGAGCGAGTCGCTGAGCGGAATCGGTCCCGCGGCGGCCTCTGCGTAGATCGACAGCTTCGGGTTCGCCTTCTTGAAAGCGTCAGTGACCTTGCCGTTATCGTCCACCTCCCAGACATCGAGGAAGGCGTAGATTTCCTTCAGAGCCGTGGTGAGCATGAACTTTCGCGTGGTCGTCGCGTCCGTGAGCGGCCGCCCCTGGTCGATCAGCGCGAGCATGGTTCGCGCGAAGCTCTCTTCCGCGTTTTGGACGACGGGGGCGCTCATGGCGGCATTGATGACGAGGCGGCGTGGGTAGGACTGATCCGCGTAGTCGGTCTCAGAAACTTGGGTTTGCTGAAACGCGAGTTCGAAGAAGCGCCGCATCTTCGGGGCATATTCGGGGAGCTGCATCCACTCGGCGATCAGCCGCTTCAGCTGGGTCGGATCCGTGGTCACCCGCGCGACCTCGTCGTCGGTGGGAGCCAAACCGACCAGCACATTCTTGACCTTCGCCACATAGACACTCGGCGCGGTGGCCGCGAAGGGCTGTGCGCCTGCGCTCGAGCCTCCCGCCGAGTCGACAGCACCAGTCGCCTGTGAGCCGCCCACGCCGGGCGCCCCACCGGCCGCTTGCGCGTTCGAGGTATGCTGACCCGACGAGCACGCGGCGAGCGCGAGCAGGGCTGCAAGGGGGAGGCAACGTGACGCCCGTCGGTGATGACTTCGGTTGCGATCACTCATGCGTTCTCTTCTCTTGCCCTGCAGAGCCGTGCCACGCAACTTCTCCCAAATTTGGCGGAGCGCGCGGCTCGCCCCAGTTTGCAGGAAACTGAAAAGGATTTGTGACCCGAGTTCCGTTGGCGCAAACGAACTTCAGCTCGGCGAACGTGCGAACGTGCCCGACTCTTCACGAGTTGCAGCCGCACACGCGGCGCGCGGTGGCTGCGCTGGCAGTGGCGGAGTAGGGGGGTGAACTCAGCCACCAGCGGTTCGTACCGAGGAGGTGACAACCGAGGCCCAGCCCATCGGAACGCGTGCCCTGCGAAACGTTACCAACCACGCCGAGCAGCGCGAGGATCTTGACGCAGTTAGCGGCGCTGCCACCCTGCTGCGTTACGCCGATGGTCGCCGCTGCGCTGACGGCCACATTGCCGTGCGCGACACAGGTGTCCGTGCAGGATGCGCTTGTCGCGCCGAGATACCAGCAGGCGCTCGCAAAGCTCACTCCGCTACAGGCACCGCTGGCCGCGCCGCCGCTCGCGCTACTGGCACCACCCCGTGCGCTGGTTGCGCCGCCGCTCGCGCTG
>JAEUAF010000230.1 GCA_019695485.1 Sorangium sp. | reverse complement strand
GGCTCGCGTCCACGCCCTCGAAGAGCCGGATTCCGGAGCCGAACAGCACGGGTGAGAGCGCGATCGAGAACTCGTCGATCAGGCCAGCGTTCACGTACTCAAGGATCGTTTTGCCGCCGCCCGCGATGCGAACGTCGCGTTCGCCGGCGGCCCCGCGGGCCTGGTCGAGCGCGCTCTCGATGCCGTCATTGACGAAGTGGAAGGTCGTTCCACCCGGCCGCTCCCAGGGGTCACGCTTTTGGTGTGTCACGACGAAAACCGGCGTGTGGAATGGCGCATCCTCCGGCCACATCTGCTCGCCGGCGTCGAACATGCGCTTGCCCATCACGCTGGCGCCGGTGCGCTCGAACGTCTCCCGCGCGATGTCGTTGTCGCGCCCTTCCTCGCCACCCTCGCCGAGCTTCAGGTTCTCCCGGAAGAAGCGCAGCGGGAATACCCACTGCTGCAGTTCCATCCACTGCTTTCCCATCAGTTCGCCGAGAGACCCGGGCGCGATGAACCCGTCCAATGACATCGACACGCTGAAGAACACCTTCCCGGCCATCACTCAACTCCCTTCCGAACCATCTCAGTGACGTAGGCAGCCAATTTGCTCAGGGTCTGCTGGCCGCCCTCGATTGCGTGATACTTCTCGACCACCTCGTCGCGCATCTCCTTGCTGGGGAACACCGTGCGCATTTCGATCCGAGTTGCCGCGGCGTCGCCCCTCTGCAGGGACTCCGCGGCGTCGCCCCTCTGCAGGGACTCCGCGGCGTCGTGCGGGATGAACGTGAGGATCGACTCGAAGGCGTTCGGGTCGCCGCGCGACTCACCATGCAGCAGCGCGATGCGCTCCGGCGGGGCGATCTCCGTCCAAGATATCCACTCCTCATAATCTGTCCCGTCCGGTCCGTGCATCACGAAGATCCACTCGCCGCCGACTCGAAACTCGAACGCCCGCGTGGTGGTGGTGAACCCCGCAGGTCCCCACCATCGCGACAGGTGCCGGACATCAGTGAATACCTCGAACACCAGTTCCCGCGGGGCGTTGATCACCCGGGAGATCACGATCTCGCGATCGGCCGTCGTGGACGGCGCGGGCGCATCTCGTCCTGTCATTGGTTACTCCTTGCGTCTCGCCTGCTTGAGGTCCTGCACGTAAGCGTCCAGTCGGTCGAAGCTTTCGTTCCAGAACTGCTCGAACCCGCCAGTCCACTCGTGGACCGGTCGCAGCCCACGCGCATCAAGGCCGTACAAGCGCTGCTTGCCCGCCCTGCGATCACGCACCAGCCCGACCTCCCGCAGCACCCTCAGGTGTTTGGACGCGCCAGGCTGAGTCATCCCCAGCTCCTGAGCCAACTCGTTCACAGCCTGCTCACCCCCCCGCAGCAGCCGCAGGATCTCCCGGCGCTGCGGCTCGGCGATCGCGTTGAAAACGTCCGACGTCGTCGCTGCTCGTGCCATGCCCGCCATCATATTCCGATATGGGAATTCGTCAAGACGGAAGAGCCTGTTACTTCGGATCGACGGAGAAGTTTCAGGATTGGCTCTTAGAGCCAACGACGCACACGCGACGCATATGCGTCGTACTCCGCTCCAAACGCCTCCGCGAGCAGCCGCTCCTCCCGCGGAATCGTGATCCTTTGGAGGTAGATCAGCGGGAGCGCTAGAAAGAGTAGCGGCCACAGCGCGTTCGTGAAGAGACAAGTCGAGCGGCCTCTTCGGCCAAAGTGAAGCTCGGGACGTACGCGGAGGCTCTGCGTTTGATCCATTTCCGGCTCGCGCCGCTCGTCCGCGAGCTTCGAGACGCAGCCGGTGAGCACCCGGACCTCGCGGCCCTGTGGCGTGAGATCTCGGACCGCCGCCATCGCAACATGCACCTGTTCGCAGACGACCTCCTCGCGACCGGCGAGCTGCGTGCAGAGGTCGAGCGCGACGAGCTCGCCGACACGCTCTGGACGATGGGCTCGCCCGAGCTCTTTTTGCTACTCACCCAAGAACGCGGCTGGTCTGGCGAGCGCTTCAGTGCGTGGCTCGCGACGAGCTGGCATCGCCTCTTGTTGCGCGAGCCGCATCACGCTGCGTGAGGAACGCTCCTGACGCTCGCCGAAATGAAAGAACCCGCTAGATGCAGCGCCGAGGGCGCGGCGCTCTGCTACCAGGCGATCTGCCGCTCCGAAAGCCTAGAAAAAGAGCGGGTCGGCGAAGATCCTCGCACGTGCCGAAAGTTTGCCATCCCGGAGCGCTTGCTCAGGGGCTTCCGCGGTCCAGGGCGCCGCGGACGGCTCGACCCGCGAACGCTCGGCCAGCTGCGGAAAACGTGCTAATTGTGGGCGCATGTTTGGACGGGCTGCCGATTCTCTCGGCTGGGCTTTGGCGCTGTGCGTTGCTTGCGGTGAGGCGGAGCACAATCCTCCCAGTGGAGGCGGGGGCAGCGCGGGCCACGATGCAGGAGGCTCACCGGGAATCGGAGGCGCGCACAGTGGAGGTGCGCTCGCGTCGAGGGGTGGCGTCAGCGCAACGGGCGGCACGAGTAGCGGTGGCGTCAGCGCAGCGGGCGGCGCGAGCGGCGGCGGCGCCAACGCAAGGGGCGGCACAGGTAGTGGCGGTGTCGCGACGGGAGGTAGTGCAATGGGCGGCAAGGCCTTTGGGGGCAACAGCGCGGGCGGCGTAAACTCCGGCGGCGCGAGTGCGGGTGGCAGCGCCGAGGTCGGCACGGGCGGTGCGCTGTCTGCTGGCGCGGGCGGCGAAGCCGGCGCGTCTGCGCTGTGCGATGACTACGTTGCTTGCGGCTGCGGCTGTTGCGGCGCGGGCCCCAGCGAGGTCGGGCGTTGTTACTATCCAGAAGCCGGTGACAAGCTGAGTGACATCATCGCGAGCGACCAGGCGCAGCACGCCAGCGCCAGCTGTGCGAGTGCAGGCTGCAGCGCTGGCCTTCGTCACGCCTGTTGCATGAAGGGAGCGTCGGAGCCCGCGGGCGGAGCCAGCTATTCGGCGGCGCTGCTCAGCACCGCTCTGGATAGGATTTCGATCAGCAAGACAGGGACCGACGATCGCTGCGCGAGGATCGGGTTCGTTGCTCCTGCCTCGGTCAGCACGGTGTACACGGCGCTCGAACTCCCGACGCTGCCTGGTGGGGGCACATGGGCGATGGAAGCCGCGTACGAGTCTGCCTGTGCGATGAGCTCTCTACCTCCTGCGGCCATTGGCGCGATCGGCACGATGAAGCTTCGCGCTGAAGGCGCGGGCTGTGTCGTCGACGTACACGTCACCACGTTCTTTGCGAGAAGTGGCGGGATTCAGAGCGTGCACTTCGACGCCGACGGGCTCGCGCTCACTGGCTCGAGCAGCAGTCAGTGCCCATGAACGGCGAGCTCTGCGGGGATACCGTGCGTTCTGCCACGGGCTGCGGAAAATCTTCGCGCTAGTCGCGCGGCGCGACCTTGGCTATGGTTCGCACGTGAGACCTTGCTGGCGAACGGCACCGCGCAGTCGAGCGACGCTGTTTCGCGGCTGTGGCGCTCTCGGTGCTTCGCTGCTGCTCCTCACCGCTCCGGCTCCCGCTGCTGAGCCGAGCCCGAGCTCGTTGTGCGCGCCCGAGCTCGACGAGCTCGCAGGTAGCGCGTGCGGCTACCTCCCGGAACGCCCGTCTGCAAAGGCGAGGCCAGCGCGGACACTGATCTTGTTCTTACACAGCTTGGTCCCCGCTGATTCCACTTGGCAGTGGGAGCAACAACGGGCCGTGCTGCGAATGGCGGAAGCGAATGGCTTCGCGGCGTTGATGCCCCGCGGGCGGCGCGGCATCGGGCCTGGGCGGCTACCCGACACCTGGGCCTGGCCGACCTCCGCTTCTGCCCAGAACGCGCTCGAAGACGAGCTGATCGCCGAATGGGCGAGCCTTCGCGTGACGC
This sequence comes from Sorangium sp., assembly GCA_019695485.1. Taxonomy (GTDB): domain Bacteria; phylum Myxococcota_A; class Polyangia; order Polyangiales; family Polyangiaceae; genus PMG-095. Next base: position 3,094 of record JAEUAF010000230.1, on the reverse strand, counting down.
TCGAGCGCAAGCAAGGAGCGCGCTTCGAACGACTCTACGTGTTTGGTTTTTCGAACGGCGCCTACTACACTTCGTCGCTCGCCTTGCGCGGCCGGCTCGACGAAGCCGATGGGTATGCTGCCTTCTCCGGCGGCGCTGGCGGCAAATACGCATCCGTGCTCGGTTCCCGAACGTCGCGACGTGTCCCAATCTTCATCGGCTACGGCACTCGCGACCCTGCCCACAACGACATGCGCACGTTGGCAAAAACACTCTCGCTTCTCGGCTGGCGTCACCTCGTAAAGGCCGAAGACGTCGGGCATACCGTGACCGACACCCAGCTGCGCTTCGCGGTCGCATACTTGAGCTCGCCGCATCCGCCGCAGCCCTAAAGCGTGCCTGGTCGCACTCCGCGGGGAGCGGGCTGGCGCTCGGAACGAGTGTCGCGCCTTGCGGAGTTGGTGTAGAAAACCTTCACGGTGGCGTTCACACCTCTCAACGCACTTAACGCATTCCTCGCGGTAGCCAGGCGTCGAAGCTTCGCCGGTGCGGCAAGAGATCTGGGCGTGTCGACGTCGGCATTGAGCCAGTCTGTTCGCCAGCTCGAGGCGCGCCTGGGGCTGCCGCTTCTCGCGCGCACGTCGCGGAGCGTCGCGCTCACGGATTCGGGCCAGCGTCTGCTTCAGAACGCGGGCCCGGCCGTCGACCAGGCGCTCGAATCCCTGAAGGTGGTCACTGCGCGCCCGGGTGAGGTGACCGGGCGCGTTCGAATCACGGTCCCGCGCGCAGCCGTGCCGCTCATCCTGGTGCGCCTCTTGCCACGCTTCATCGAGCGCCACCCGAAGGTGGAGGTCGAAGTTTCCGTTGACGACCACCTGGTGGACATGGTCACGGAGGGATACGACGCGGGGATCCGGCTCGTCGAAGCGATTGATCGCGATATGATCCACGTGCGCCTGATGGGCGAGTGCCGCCTCGTGGTCGCGGGCGCGCCGTCGTACCTGAAACGACGAGGTGTCCCTCAAAAGCCGGAAGATCTACTGCAGCACGAGTGTGTCTGCATGCGCTGGACGAAGAGCGCCGAGCCCTGGGCCTGGGAGCTCGAACGTGGAAAGAGAAATTGGCGCGTGCCCGTGCGCGGCCCCGTGATCACCAACGACTCAGGCTTGATGCGGATGCTCGGCAGCGCAGGGGTTGGCCTCATCTACACACTTGAACCGCTCGTTGCGGACGAAATTGAGCGCGGACTCCTGCGAGTTGTTCTGGACGGATACCTGCCTACCGTGCCCGGGCTCTTCTTGTACTTCCCGAGTCGCGCGCAGGTCTCGCCCGCGTTCAAGACGTTCGTCGACTTCGCGCGTGACCTGATGGGCGGCAACGCGACCTCATCGAAGCGCCGTGCCAAGTCGTAACGACTTTTGTGCGTGGCTTTTTCCCCATAGGGGACGTGGTCGTGGCGAGTTGCCACAAACCTGCCGCTGCTCGTTCGTGAAGATTTCCTAAACAGACCATGCGGTTCATGTGGCTTTCGCGCGCTCATGCCGGAGCGTACGTTGCTCAAGTCGAGACGCCGCGTCCCGGCGGAAGCGAAAGCACACGCATGACTGGGACAGACACCCGAGCGACGATGTGAAGCGAGGAAGGAGCAAAGACCATGAAAAAGCGAAAACTGGGCAATAGCGGGCTAGAAGTCTCGGCGCTCGGACTCGGCTGCATGGGCATGAGTGGCACCTACGGTCAGCCCAAGGACAAACAGGAAATGATCACGTTGCTTCGCCAAGCCGTGGAGCGAGGCGTGACCCTGTTCGACACGGCGGAAGCCTATGGCCCCTTCGTGAACGAGGAGCTCGTCGGCGAGGCGCTCGCCCCAGTGCGTGACCAGGTAGTCATCGCCACCAAGTTCGGGTTCGACCTCGAGTCAGCCACCCGCGGAGCGAACAGCCGACCCGAGCATATCCGGCAGGTGGTGGAAGCGATGCTCAAACGCCTTCGAATCAAGACCATCGACCTCCTTTACCAACACCGCGTCGACCCCAACACACCGATCGAAGACGTTGCGGGCGCAGTCAAGGAACTCATACAAGCGGGAAAAGTCAGACACTTCGGCATGTCTGAAGCCAGCGTCGCGACCATTCGACGCGCGCACGCCGTGCAGCCCGTGACCGCGATTCAGAGCGAGTACTCCTTGTGGACGCGCGACCGCGAACAAGACGTGCTGCCCTTGTGCGCGGAGCTCGGCATTGGCTTCGTGCCCTTCAGTCCACTCGGCGCGGGCTTCCTCACCGGGAAAATCGACGCGAACACCGCGTTCGACCCAAAAGACTTCCGCGCTATCTCCCCCCGCTTCACGCCTGAAGCCCGCGACGCCAACCAGGCGATGGTCGCGCTGCTCGAAACCATGGCCGCCCAAAAAGGCGCGACCCCCGCCCAAATTGCACTCGCGTGGCTATTGGCCCAGAAGCCCTGGATCGTGCCCATCCCCGGCACGACCAAGCTCCACCGCTTGGACGAAAACCTACGCGCGCCCGACATCGAGTTGACGCCCGCTGATCTGAAACAGATCCGCGAGGCGGCGGATCGCATCAAAGTCCACGGGGAGCGGCTGCCGCAGGCGGTGCTCAGAATGACGGGGTTGTAAGAGTACGGCTCACTCGATGTCGATGTCGAGCACACAGTAGCTGAAGGTCTGGGCCGCGGTGCCGCTGTACGAGATTTGAAACTGGAGCAGGTCAATGTCGGCGCCATCCGAGGCGAGCGTTGTGCCGCTGCCACAGTGATCGACTTCGAAATCATCCGCGGTCAAGTTTACCGTTTGTGGCGTGAGGATGTTTGGATCAAGGGTGTCGAGGGTGTGACAGTACTCAACGAGGGCTCCGGAGTCGTTCGTGGGATACACGCCGATGCCGGGGGGCGCGCCGACCAGAGTGATGGCCAAACTCGTGAAGTGTGTTTTCGGAAGGCCATATTTGATATCGGCGTACCTTGGGCTCGGAGATCCCGTTGTCGCTGGAAACGTCACTTCGACACAAAGGCAGTTGTCGCTGCTCGTGAAGGAGGTCGGGTAAATGGTCGCGCCCGCGAGGTAGGGATCACTGAGTCGTGTTTGCCACCCGCT
>JAEUAF010000221.1 GCA_019695485.1 Sorangium sp. | reverse complement strand
CGGTCGCCCGAACGGCAGTGGTAGGGGGCGATCGCGTCGAAGCCCTCCGGGTCGAGTGAGAATTCGCTTGCCATGCTCGCCTCCAGCTCGAGCAACGCCACTCTGCCGAGAGCGGTTTGACTTTTGCCTGCGAGCTGAGGTTCGGAGAACGGCGCACGGTCGGCGGAGGCGCTTCGTCCGTCCCGGTGCAGATTGACCGCAACCCGTCGAAATAGGAGTGGTCGTCGAAGCCCGGCGGCGGGCGGGTCGACGTGATACCTTCGGGTTAGATGGTCGGTGAGCGCGCAAATTCCGGTCCCATTTCTAGGAAACCTGCATGCGGGGCCTGGCTCTTCGCTTGCTGTGTGGCCAACGCAGCCGCGTGCAGCCACGCTGAGGGCCCGTCCGCCTTCGACGACCTGGCGCGCGGGGGCTCTGGCGGAGCGCTGACGACCGGCGGCAGGGACAGCGCTGGCGGCGGCGCGGTCCGCGCGCCGAGCGCTCCGATGCCAGCGGGTCCCGTCGTCATTTCTGAAGTCATGTACCACCCAGTCGACGAGCAGACCGACGACGACCAACACGAGTTCGTCGAGCTTGCAAACCGCAGCCAAGCACCCGTCGATCTCTCGGGTTGGACATTTTCCGACGGCGGGACTCTGCTCTTCACGTTCCCCGTGGGCACGAGTCTGCAGGCTTCCAGCTATCTCGTCTTGGCCAAAAACCGCGCCGCACTTGCCGCGACTTGGAGCCTCGATGCGAGTGCGCTATTTGGCGACTACCCGGGCGGGCTCGATAATGGCGGGGAAGCGCTCACTCTCAGCGACGCGCACGGCAACGTGTCCGACTCTTTGAGATACGACAACAAAGCGCCGTGGCCGCTCGCCGCGGACGAGCTTGGTGCCGGCGAAGATTGGCTCGCTGCGGCAGACCGCCCGATCTCGAAACACCGCTTCAAGGGCCGCTCGCTCGAGCGCATCAGCCTGGACGGGCCGTCTCTGGAACCCGCTACTTGGGAGGCCTCGGCGCTCGACGCTGCCACGCCGGGCCGCGCCAATAGCGTCGCCGGCAGCGTATACCCAATGCCGGTCGACGTCGCCTGGGGGCCGAGTACCGGCAGTGGGCATTTGATCGGCGCCAACGACTCCGTCACGCTGAGCTTCGCGTTCGCCCCCGCGGGCAGCATCTCGCGCGCCGAATTGCGCTATTTCGTCGACGACGTGACGCGCAGCGACGAACCGCTCGAAACGCTGCCGCTGAGCTTGGGCAGCGACGGGCGCTACGGCGTCACTCTGCCGCCGCGCCCCGAGAACTCACTCGTCCGTTACCAGGTTTGGAGTGAACGCGCGGGTAACATGCAGCAGGTCATGCCGCGCACGACGGATCCGTTTGCGTATCGCTCGTATTTCGTCACACCCAGCGTGGCGACGACCTCACGTGTCTACCACTTGTTTATCACCCCCGCGGACTGGACCAAGCTCGAAGCCAGCTTGACGGGCAGCGACACCGCCAACTGCGCCGAAAATCCCGACTGGGAGGCCAACTACCCGGCCGCGTTCATCTACAACGGCGAGGTCTACGACGCCGTGGCCTCCTATTCCGGCAGCAGGTTTCAGCGCCCGATCGGCGCGGCGATCAGTGCTTGGCCGTATCCAGGGCCCCAACCTGCGAGCGGACGACACCTCGAGGCGTTGAGCTGGAAGATCAAGTTCCCACGCTCGGAGCGCTTCGAAAGTCAGCACGCCATCAAGCTGAACAAGATGCACCAGGGCTTTCCGGGCGTAAACTCGCTGGTTGAAAGCCAGCTCTTGATGAGCGCTGGCTTGCCCTCGTATCGCGTGCGCTTTGCGCGCCTCCACATCAACGGCGGCTACTACCACTACTTCGCCGAGATGGAAGACATCGACCAGGATCTGATACAGAACTTCATACCTAAGGGTGAAACGGTCGGCGACTTGTTCAAGGACGACGGGAATAGCGACGACTCGGGATTGGTCGGGCGCGGTGACTTCGCGCCTCTCAGCGGCGGCCGTTCCTGCCCGAACGTTGCGCTCAGCGATCGCTACGCGGCGACCTACCCGCGCCAAGACTACACTTATCGTGGCCCGGCGCTGATTTCGGATCTGGTGAGCGCACTCGACACGGCGCTAAGCTCGGGCGTCGTATCCGACGCCGTCAAGGCCTACTTCAATCAGTACTGGGACGTGCCGCAGTTGCTGAAGACCTACGCTATCCGCAACTGGTGCGGCGTGTGGGACGATGCGTTCCACAACGTGTTCCCGTATCGACGCGGCGACGGCAAGTGGTTGCTCGTGCAGCAGGACTTCGAATGGGATTTCGGGCTCGGTAGCTTCGGGGAACAGCCAGGGCTATCTCCCTTTCGCGCCGATGAAACCTTCTATATCGGCGCTTATCAGGGCAGCGCTATCGGGCAGACCTGTGAGCTCGATGCCAGCTCGGGGCGGCGCGCCGGCTGCAACAACCTCGGCTTCTCGCGCTTGAAGGATACCTTCATCCAAAACTTCCGGAGCGAATACGACGCCACGCTGCGCGAGCTCGCGCAGACGGTGCTCGAGCCCAACAGCGTCTCCGCCCTGATCGAGCAGAGCGCAGCACAATTCAACCAGACCGATTGGAACGCAGCGCCGGCCACCAAGTCCTTCTGCGGGATGGGGGGCGCGCAGCCGTGCAGCTTCGTCGACGAGGTCAACGCGATGAAGCAGTGGGCGAATGACCGCAACGCCACCCTGCGCCAACGCCTCGGCATGTAGTCGGGAACCGCGGGAATCGTTTCGACACGCAGCGCTGCTGTTGAAGGCGCAAAAAAAGGGGAGCAGCGTCGGAGAGCCCTTGCTGCGCCACGCAGCATCTCGTCGGGCGTGTCGTCAAAAGTCCCATTGCGCCGGCGTTTCGGCCGCGCCAGGGTCGTCCCGGCGGGGCGCGAAGACCGGCCCACTTTCGGTGCGGCTCGCTCGATGCGCGCACCGCGTCAACTCGGAGCAAGCGTGTCACACGTGAAAACTAGCAGGGTGCTTGGACTGTGTGTCGTGTGGGGGTGTTCTGCGGCGCCGCCCGAGGCGAACGAGGTTGAGTCGTCCGCTCTCACTCCGCAGCCGTTGAGTCTCGGCGGGCCCGCGGCGCTTGCCGCGCCGAGTCCCATGGCTCCGCCCGACGGAGTAGGCCCGTCGACACCCCGTTTCGGTCAGGCATTGAAGGACGCCTCGCTGCTCGCCGTGGCGAAGCCGCTCAGTGCGACGCTCGGGCAAGCGGCCGCAGCGTGCACGGGTTTGCAGCTCACGCGTTGGCCTCTCGACGGGACCAACGGTGTCGACTGGGTGATCCACAATTACACCGACCGAGATGCTGCCACGGGGACGATAGCCGACTACACCGGGAAGACCGGGGCGGCCGCTCGCACCTACGACGGCCACGCCGGCGCAGACATCGGCATCGGGAGTTTTCGACGCATGGATGCGGGGACAGCGCTGGTCTACCCGGCGGCGCCCGGCACAGTCACGGGCGTCGTGCAGAACAATTTCGATCGCAACCAGAGCTGCACGGGAAATCCCAACATCATCACTATCGACCACGGCAACGGATTTACCGGCACCTACTGGCACCTGAAGAAGAACTCGGCGCGCGTCAAGGTCGGCCAGAAGGTGACCACCAGCACCGTCCTGGCGGTGGTCGGAAGTTCCGGCTGTTCGACTGCCCCGCACTTGCACTTTCAGTTGGAGTGCGGAGGCAACGTGCTCGAGCCCTTCAAGCCGAACCTTTGGTCGAGCGCGCCGGTGTATCGCCCGACCTCGCAGGTGATAGAGACCAGCATTCAGGCGGGCGGGGCGCCGACGACGGACAAGGTAGAAGATCCGCCGCCCGACGCCACCGTGCTTCCCCCAAACTCGTGGTTCGGCGCTGGGGTGATTGTGGGCGCAGACTCCGGAGACGTCATCCACCTGCGGCTGCGCCGTCCCGACGGCAGCCTCTACAGCTCCACGGACTACACAGCAGTCGAGCCACCGCGCTTTGGGCTCTGGTACTATAGCTTCGCTCAGTACCTAGGTGGAGACGGCGGACAGTGGAGTCTCGAAGCGCAGGTAAACGGCGGCCGTACCATCACCAAGTACTTCAAGACCTCTCAGACTACGCTGGTCCAAGTTGCCGAAGCGTCGTTTCAGAACGTGTTCAATGACCTGGTCGCGAAGGGTTATCGTGAGACTTGGATTGACACGTTCAGCGTGAGCGGCAACTACTACTACAATGCGATCTTCCAACTGAGCGACGGCCGAGCCTGGTACTCGCTCGGGGGGCTCACGGGCTCGCAGTTGACCACCGAGTTCGCGAATTTGCCCGCCGGCTATCGCCCGATCGGACTCGAGGCGTACGCGCGCGGCAGCGCGCTCAACTACAATGTGATCTTCGCCCAGCAGAGCGGGCCGGCCTGGACTTACTATTTCGGCCAGACCGACGCCCAGGCCCAGACCAAGTTCAATCAGTTCGTGGCCTCGGGATACCGGCAGCTCACGAGCTCGGTCGCTGTGGTGAGCGGCGTTCGCTACAACGCGGGCCTCTATGACAAGAGCAGCGGGGGCGCCTGGGTCTCGGCGAACGGCATCAATGATGCGGACTACACCGCGCTTTTCAATCAGCAGGCGGCCGCAGGCAACCACCAATCGTACCTCGACGTCGACTTGGTCAACGGCTCCTATCAATACGCGACAATTTTCGACGGACGCGCTGTCGGCGCCTGGAGCGTGTGGCTTGGCATGAACGTCAGCGATTTCAACTCCACGCTAGCTGCGAGCGAGAGCGGTGGGGAGCTGACTCGTCTCGTGCGAGGCTACCCCGTATCGGGCAGCGCGACCTTCGGCGGAATCTGGAGCGCGAGTCCCTGAGACCTCCCAGGATTGTCGCTCGCCCCGGGTTCCGCCGCTCAGGCGCCAGGGCGCCGACAGCTACCCAGTGATCCTACCGGATACCATGCCTTGCGCGGGCGACGTATCGTGTACGACGTTTTTCAGGAAGCAATGGGGGCTCGCGTCCTTCACGCCTGGCGGCACATAGGTGTAAGCCTTGCACTGGCTATCTTGAGAGCAAAAATAGCCACACCAGCTCGGTCGAGATTGAGTGGGGACCAGATCCGCATAGTCGCCGCCGAAGCGATCGGTGTTGTTGGTAACGTATGTCTTCGAGGGTGGCATGTTGCACGTGTAGTTGTAGCCGGCACTTCCGCCCGCCCACCACAAGGTATTCCAATTCTTGTCCAGCACGAACACGGCGCCGTTGAAGTCCAAGTACACGAACGCCCCGGGGTGGTTCTGGGTATTGGTCGACCACACTGCCTTGTCGGACCAGTTGTACATGACGAAGTTGCCGTCGCCCTGCATGGCCACATAACCCCCCTTGTTCACCGTGTTCGTAGCGAACACCGCGTGATTGTAATAGATGTCATACGCAACGAGGTTGCCGTCCCCCTGCATCACGAGGTCGAAGTCACACGCCCCCGCGAACAGGCGCTGTCCAGGGAATAAGAACTCGTTGGCATCGAGCTCGGGGTCGCCGGTATAGGCCGCGCTTGCCGGCGCCGCGACGGACAAGGTGTAAGCGACGGCCGCGCCAAGGTAACTCAATGTTTTGAGCATGTTCCTTCCTCTTTCAGTGCTTTAATCCGTTGTGTCGTTTTAATCCGTTGTGTCGTATCGACCTTTAGATGCTTGCGGGCTCGGTGGGGTCGAGCGGGACGAGCCCGCACCCTTCGCATAGGTTGCGCCCATTCATGGCGCCGACGGCGGCTTGTTGGCGACGACTCCCGTGGCACCGGCCAGCGGCGTCAGCTGCTTGATTGCAGGCGG
>JAEUAF010000125.1 GCA_019695485.1 Sorangium sp. | reverse complement strand
GCGGGCACACGCACACGCTGCCGATTGCGCTCGGGCTCGGCGCGCTGCTGTTTGCGTTGCTGCTCGTGGTCGCGCGTCGCGTGGCCTTTTCGCGTGCCGAGCGCGCCTGGTTGCTAGCGCTTTGTTTGGCAGGACCGCTGGTCCATATCGGGATGGACTATTGCAACAACTACGGCGTGCACCCGTTCTGGCCGTTCGACATGCGCTGGTTCTACGGCGACGCGATGTTCATCATCGAGCCCTGGCTATGGGTGTTCGCGGTGCCCGCGCTGTACTTTCAGCTCACGAGCCGCTGGGGGCGGCGAGCGCTCGCGGCGGTGCTGCTCAGTGGCCTGATTTTGAGCTGGTTTCTGCGCTGGGTGCCGTGGGGCGCGGCGCTCGTCGCCACGCTCGGCGCGCTCGCTTCGTGGGCGCTCGCGGCGCGGCTCGGTTCGCGGGCGCGACTCGTGTACGCGGGCTCAGGCTGGCTGCTCGTGTACGCGACGTTCGCATGCGCGGCAACGAGCGTTCGCGCAGAGGTGCGGAGAGAGCTCGCGAGCGCGCTCGACTTGAAGCACGGTGACACGCTGGTCGACGTGGTGGTGACGCCGGCGCCGGCCGATCCGCTCTGCTTTACGATCGTCACGGTCAGCGTCGAGGGTGGCGCCTATGTGGCGCGTTCCGCGCGCGCCGCGTGGTTTTCGAGGCTGCTCCCGGCGGCGGACTGTCGCGTGCAACGCACCGGTCTGACGCTCGGTCTCGAGCCGGTTCGTCTCGCATCGAGTCCGGCTCTGACTTGGGAAGGGCAATGGAGTCGACCGCTCGCGGAGCTTGGCTCGCTTTCGCGCGGCAACTGCGTGATGGCGGCGTTCTTGCGTTTTGCGCGGGTGCCGTTTTGGGCTGTGCGCGGCCCGACCGAGATCCTGATCGGGGATCTGCGCTTCGATCGCGACCCGGACCTGGATTTCGACGAGCTCGAGGTCAAGACCGCGCCAAGCGAGTGTCCGCGCGCACTTCCGCCCTGGGTTCCGCCGCGGCAGGCGCTGTGGATCTCGCCTCGCGCGGAGTAGGGTAAGCTCAGGTTCTGACCAGCGTCGCCGCCGTCACGTCCCCCGGAGCTCGCGTCGAACTCGACCGCGTGTCCATGCAGTTTGGGGCGACGACTGCGCTCTCCGAGGTGTCGATCGCGTTCGAGCCGGGAGAAGTCCACGTGCTTGCGGGTGCGAACGGCGCCGGCAAGAGCACGCTGATCAAGATCTTGTCCGGCGCTTATCCGAGCTACAGGGGGGAGATTCGCGTTGCCGGGCGTCCTCGTCGGCTGTCGTCGCCCGCGGTCGCGCGCGCTCTCGGTATTGCCACCATTCATCAGGAGTTGTCGCTGGTGCCGAGCCTCAGCATCGCCGAGAACATGCAGTTGAGCTTGACGGGGTCCGCCTTGGGTTTGCGCTCCCGAGCCCGCGAACGCGCGTTCGCCGCGCGGGTGCTGTCGCTGGTGGGACTCGCGCTCGACCCCGACACTCGGGTCGAGCGGCTCTCGCTGGGCGAGCGTCAATTGCTCGAGATCGCGCGGGCGTTGGCGCAGGACGCCAACGTCCTGATCTTGGACGAGCCTAGTAGCGCTTTGTCCGAACCGGAGCGTTTGCGGCTGTTTTCCGAGGTCGAGCGCGCCGTCCAGCGCGGTGCGGCCGTGCTCTACATTTCGCACCGCATGGAGGAGATCTATCGGCTGGGCCAGCGCATCAGTGTGCTCTGCGACGGGGCCCTGGTGCTCACTCGCCTCGCGTCAGAGCTCGATCGCGCTGAGCTGTTGCGTGCCATGCTCGGCAGTGCGCGCCCTGAGCTCGGGGCCGCGCGTCCTCTGTCGCGCTCGGCCGGGGAGAAAGCCGTGCTCGAGGTTCGCGGGCTGTGCGCGGGCCAGGCGGCTCGCGTCGAGGGCGTGAGTTTCACGCTCGGGGCGGGCGAGGTGCTGGGCCTCGCAGGTCTCGATGGGTCCGGCCCGAGCGTGCTTTTGCGCGCGCTGGTCGGAGAAGCAAAGCTCACCGCCGGCGAGATCTCGGTCTTGGGTCAGCGCTATTTGCCGACCGGTCCCGGGCGCGCGCTCGGTCGCGGGGTCGCGTTCTTGCCCGCGGATCGCAAGGCGAGCATCTTCGAAGAGCTGAGCGTCGTTAAGAATGCGAGTCTGTCGGCCCTCGGGCGCTTCACGCGCAGGGGGTTCGTCGATCGCGCGCGCGAGCTCCGCGCCGTGAGCGAGCTCTCGGCGCGCGTGCGGCTGAAGGCTCCGAGTTTGACGAGCTCGGCGCGCGCCCTTTCCGGGGGCAATCAGCAGAAGCTCGCGCTCGCGCGCTGCTTGCTCGCCGGGCCGAGTGTGCTGGCGTTGGAGGATCCCACGCGCGGCGTCGATGCCGCATCCAAGCTGGATGTTTACGCGGCCATGGCCGACGCGCTCCGCGCAGGACTCGGGATCTTGCTCTATAGTTCCGAGCTCGAGGAGCTGATGGCGCTCTGCGATCGCGTGCTGGTATTTTTCGAGGGACGCGTCGTGAGCCTGCTCACCAAGCCCGAGATCGGTCGCGAGCGCCTGCTCGCGGCGATGATGGGGGCGCCATGACCAAGCATGAGGGCGACGCTGCCGAGGGCGCGCGGTTCGGAGACGCCTTGCGAGCGCCTGCTCGCCTATTGACGAGGTCGTCGACGGCACGCGCGCTGTTGCCGCTGGCGTTGGTTCTGTTGCTGGGCTGCGTGTTCAGCGGGCAGGGCGCTTTCTTCGAATGGCAGACGCACCGCGCGCTCCTGCGGGAGATTTCGGTGCACGGAATCTTGGCTTGCGGCATGACGGTCGTGATCGTCACCTCCGGTATCGACCTCAGTGTGGGCAGCGTGCTGGCGCTGTCGGCGGTCGTGTTCGCGCTTTTGACGTTGCACCGCGGCTGGTCGGCGCCGGTGGCGATTTTGTGGGTGCTCGCCAGTGGCACGCTGGCTGGCGTGGCATCGGGGTTGCTCGTGGCCTGGGCTCGCGTTCAAGCGTTCATCGTCACGCTGGCGATGATGGTCTTCGCGCGCGGGCTCGCCAAGCAGCTCTCCGGCGGGCAAAAGGTTTCCCACTATTTTGCGGGCGCCGATGGGCAATTCGTGAGCGTTCCCGAGCCGCTCTTCTTCGGCATGCTCGACCGCAAGGTGCTCGGGGGCAACGTGTCCGTCGTGACGCTCGTCTTCTTGGGCTGCGCGCTTCTGACTTGGGTGGTGCTCGAGCGTCAGCGTCTGGGGCGCTACCTGTTCGCCGTGGGCGGCAACTTCGAGGCCGCGCGGCTGTCGGGTGTGCCGGTGGCAGGGACTCTGGTATTTGCCTACGCGCTGTCGGGCTTTTTCGCGGCGGTCGCCGGCATTTGCCAGGCCGTGCAGGAGACTCAGGGGGATCCGGAAACGGGCCTTGGCTATGAGCTCGACGCCATTGCAATGGTCGTGCTCGGCGGCACCAGCTTGTCCGGCGGGCGGGGCGGCGTCGGACTGACGCTGATTGGCGCTCTGACGCTCGGCTACCTGCAGAAGGTGCTGAGTCTGAATGCTTACAGCACCGAGCTCCGTTTGATGCTGACCGGCGCCATTCTGGTGGCCGCGGTGCTCTTCCAGCGAAGGCTTGTGGCTTCGTCGGACTCGGGGTGACAGCGAGATCCGCTTTCCGCTTATACTCCTCCCATGCGGCGACAGTGGTTCGTGATTCTGCTCGGAAGTCTTGCGCTGGTGCTCGGCTGCAGCAAGCCGCACGCTGCGCCCACGCCGGCGCCGAGCGCCTCAGCGCCGCCCGCGAAGACGAGCTACGTCATCGGCGTGAGCCAGTGTAACCTCGGTGAGCCCTGGCGCGTGCAGATGAATGCGGACCTCACGCAGGCGGCCGCGCGGCACCCGAATCTGCGCTTAATCCTGAAGGATGCGCAAAATGACTCGCTGACGCAGCGCGCGCAGGTCGAGGAGCTCGCCGGGCAGGGCATCGACCTTTTGATTATCTCGCCCAAAGAGGCGGCGCCGCTCACCAAGCCGGTGGCCGACGTTTATGCGCGCGGCACGCCGGTCATCGTGCTCGATCGTGCGCTCGAGGGCGAAGCGTACACGTCGTTCATCGGCGCCGATAATCGTCGGATTGGGCGCGAGGCGGGCAAGTTTGCGCTGGCGGCGCTGGGCGGAAAAGGCAACATCGTCGAGCTCGAGGGCTTGATGACCTCGAGCCCTGGTCAAGATCGGCACGCGGGATTTTTGGAGGGGATTTCGCTCGATAAGAATCCCGGGATTCGGCTGGTCTTTCAGGCCGACATGCAATGGCTCGAGCCGAACGCGAGGAAGGAGATGGAGTCTGCCTTGGCGGCGCAGAAGTCGATAGAGCTCGTGTACGCGCACAATGATCCGGGCGCGCACGGTGCGTATCTGGCCGCGAAGGCGGCCGGGCGTGAGCAGAAGATGAAGTTCATTGGCATCGATGCGCTGCCGCACGAAGGGGTTCGCTACGTCAAGGAAGGCATCCTGGATGCCACCTTCGTGTACCCGACGGGCGGAGCGGAAGCCGTCGAGCTCGCGCTCAAGGTGCTGGGGCACGAAGCCGCACCGAAGCGCATCACGCTCGGCACCCGGCTCTACACGAAGGCCAACGTCGAGGCCGGCGGTCAAGCCATCGAGTAACGGCCGGCGCCCGCTCGGCCTGGCTCGGCTGCGCGCTGCCCGCGAAGTCGTGCCGTGAGCGCCCGCCTTCGGCCGCAGGATCCAGCGCGCTCCGGCGGCTTCGGAAAAATCTGCGAGCTCTCGCGCCGCTCGTGCGGGTAACCTTGCGAGAGAGGTAAGTCGGATGACGAAGAAGGTTGCCGTGTACTGGCCGGGCGACGCCCGGCAGAAGCCGAACGAGCTAGCGCTTCCGAACATGGAGGCGACGACCGTGCAGATGGAACGCGCGCTGAAGAAGCTCGGCCGTACCCCCTACCGAGTTCCCGGGTTCTTGAGTAAGCCGCACGAGGCGATCGAAAAGCTTGGTCCGATCGATGACCCCATCGTCGGCATATTCGTGCACTGGGTTTACGGCCCCCACACGACCGAGGGCGTGGTCGGCAAAGATAACCCGCTGCTCCTTGCCAGCAACTTCTCAGGACAATGGCCCGGTCTCGTCGGTTTGCTGAACACGGGGGCCTGCCTCGAGAGCTTGAACCGCAAGCACTCTCGGATTTGGACGACGGCCTCCGATTGGTCGGAGGATGCGTTGTTCATGGAGCGCCTCGACGAGTGGTGTTCTTCCGGCGCCATTCGCTATGAAGAGCGTGGCGTTCGCTATCACGCGCCGATCGCGGCCGAGGCGGCCCAGCGCGCGTCGCGCGTCGCGGCTAAAATTCGCTCCCGCCGTCCGTTGCTGTTGATGCTCGGGGACACCTCGATGGGCATGATCAACGGCTATTTCGGGCCGCGCATGCTGGCCGGCTACGGCTTTTCCGAGCACAAGATCGATCAGGCGTGGATCATCGATCGCGGCACGCGCATCGCTGAGAAGCGCATTCAGGATGCGCTCGCCTTCGTCAAGGCAAAGGGCGTGGAGTTTCACTACGGGGCCGACGGCGCCGCGGATTTCAATGAGCAAGCGACGCGCGAGCAGCTCCGCGATTACCTCGTGATCTTGGACATGGTTTCGGAGTTTGGCGCCGATTGTCTTGGGATTCAGTATCAGCTTGGCTTGATTCCGCTGCGGCCTCCCACGGATTTCGCGGAGGGCCTCTTCAACTCGAGTTGTCGACCGGAGTCGAACGGCGACACCATTGCCTGCGCGACCGAAGCCGACCAAGGCAACGCGCTGCCGATGGAGATGTTGAAGCGCCTGCTCAAGGAGCGCGGGCTCCACCAAGCAGTGATGTTTCACGATGTGCGCTGGGGAGGGGAGCACGACGGGCGCTTTCTGTGGGTGCTCTTGAACTCCGGCTCGTGCGGTGCGTACGCCTTCAACCACGATCCGGACACGCTCGAAGGCGCGCACTCGTACCGCCAGCCGTCGCTGTACTTCCCCACTCCGGGCGGCACCCTTGCGGGTGAGAGCTTGCCCGGCCAGATGACTTGGGCGCGCGCCTACATCAAAAATGACGTGCTTTGGATGGACGTCGGCAAGGGCGAGGTCGTGCGTCTTCCGCCAGAAAAGCGCGATGCCTGGTGGCACGGCACGACGCGACAGTGGCCGTTCATGGCGGCCGATCTCGGCGTCGATCGCGATACGTTGATGGCGCATTATCAATCGAACCATGTGGCCGTGGCGTATGGCGACGTGTTCGAGGAGATGGTTGCGCTCAGTCTGGAGCTTGGCTTTCGCGTGCGCGTGATGGGGGCCGCTTCGTGAACGACCCGGTGTTTCTCGGCGTCGACGTTGGTACCGGCAGCGTGCGCGCCGGCTTGTTCGACGCCGAGG
>JAEUAF010000727.1 GCA_019695485.1 Sorangium sp. | reverse complement strand
CACCAGGAGGGGGCGCGCCGGGGCCCCATGGCGACGATGTGTTGGCCGGCGAAGCGAGCGGATCCACGCGCGGGAGGATAGCGGGGGCTGCGCGTTGACTCCACTGGTTTGCCGAGCGCCCGCCCTCGACTAGGCTCGGCGGGCCCATGGCCATCACCCGCGAAACGGTTTTGCACGTCGCGCGCCTCGCTCGCCTCGACCTCGATGAAGCGGAGGTCGAGCACATGAAGCGCGATCTCAGCAGCATCCTCGAGTACGTCGAGGAGCTCTCCGCGCTCGACACCGCTGGCGTCCCAGAGACGTCACACGTCGCCGTCGACGCCGCCCCGCTGCGTGCCGACGTACGCGCGCCAGGCGTACCCAACGAACTTGCCATGCGTGAGGCACCGCGCTCGTCGGGCGGAGCATTTGCGGTTCCTGCCTTCGTGGACGAAACATGAGCGGCATCGACCTCCGTATTCCCGAAATCGCAGCTGGCGTGGCGAGCGGCACGCTGAGCCCGGTGGCGCTCACTGAGCAATCGCTGGCTCGAATCAGCGAGCAAAGCGCGCTCAACGCTTTTCTCACCGTGAGCCGTGACAGCGCACTCGCTGCCGCACGCGCCCTCGAGGCCAAGCGCGCGGATGGGGTGTCACTCGGCAAACTCGCGGGCGTCCCGATCGCCATCAAAGACGCGCTCTGCACCCACGATGCACCGACGACCTGCGCCTCGAAGATCCTGACTCGCGCCTCGCCAGACGCCGCCTCAGGCACTACCGCTGCGCACGGCTGGCAGCCCCCGTTCGACGCGACGGTGGTGGCACGGCTGCGAGCCGCAGGCGCACTCCTCGTCGGCCAGGCGAACGTGGACGAATTTGCGATGGGCTCGTCCGGCGAAAACAGCGCCTTCGGTCCCCCGCGCAACCCGCACGATCCGACTCGCACGGCCGGCGGCTCGAGCGGCGGCAGCGCCGTCGCGGTCGCCGCGGGCCTCGCCTGCGGGGCGCTCGGCAGCGATACCGGCGGCTCGATCCGCCAACCGGCGGCGCTTACCGGTTGTGTTGGGGTCAAGCCGAGCTACGGCCGCGTGTCACGCTACGGGCTCGTCGCGTTCGCCTCGAGTCTCGATCAGGTCGGTCCGTTCGCGCGCGACACGCGCAGCGCGGCACGGCTGCTCGAGGTGATTTCCGGGCGTGATGAGCGCGATTCGACGAGCTCGTCGCGTCCCGTCGGTAACTACGAGGCCGCCTGCGAACGCGAAGTGAAAGGCCTGCGCCTAGGCGTTCCGGAGGAGTATTTCGGCGAAGGCCTCGACCCGGACATCAAACAAAGTATCCAGGATGCCATCGCTCGCTTGGAACGCGAAGGCGTGAGCGTTCGCCCCGTCGCGCTCCCGCACACGCGCTACGGCATCGCGACCTACTACATCATCGCGACCGCCGAGGCGTCGAGCAACCTCGCGCGCTTCGACGGCGTGCGCTTCGGCCTGCGGCTCGAACCGACGCGGGGTGACCTCGTCGCAATGTATGGGCGTACTCGCGATCGGGGGTTCGGAGCCGAGGTGAAGCGGCGCATTTTGTTGGGTACCTACGTACTTAGCGCGGGCTACTACGATGCCTACTATCGAAAAGCGCAGCGTGTTCGCACGCTGATCAAGCGCGACTTCGAGCAGGTCTTCGAAGAGGTCGACGTGATCGCCGTGCCTACGAGCCCAACGCCGGCCTTCAAACTAGGTGAGAAGGTCGACGACCCGCTCGCCATGTACTTGGCCGACGTCTACACGCTTCCCGCTAGCCTGGCCGGGATTGCGGGCCTGACGGTACCTTGCGCACCCACCAAGGCACGTGCGGATCGACCCAGTTTGCCCGTCGGCATGCAGCTACTGGCGCCGGCCTTCGAAGAAGAGCGCCTCTTCACGCTGGCCGCTGCGGTGGAGCACTTGGTCCGCGCGTGATTGTAGACCAAACGCGCGTTCTGCCGGCGACGAGCCAAGATTCCGCGGCGCTTTCGGAGCTGTTTCGACGCGCGGAGGTGGCCTGTCACTGCCGCTACTGGCACTTCGGCGGTGACAAAAACGCCTGGCTCGACCGCTGTTTCAATGCACCGGCGGAAAACGCGCGGGAGTTTAGCAAGGACCTCGAAGAGGACCACGAACTCTCAGGAGTGGTGGCCTATCGAGCCGAACGCGCCATCGGCTGGTTGAAGCTCACGCCCGTCGCGCGGGTGCAAAAGCTTTATGAGCAACGGCTGTACCGGAAGCTCCCCTGCTTTGCCGACGATCGCAGCGCGACCTACGCCGTCGGGTGCGTGCTCGTCGATCCCGAGTACCGCCGACAAGGCGTCGCCTCGCGCTTGCTCGCAGGCGCCATCGCTGAGTGCCGCGCGGTTGGCGGCCGGCGCATCGAGGCTTTTCCCCGGCGTGCTGCGCTGCTCGGCGAGCCGGAGCTCTGGATGGGGCCGTATGAGCTGTTCGAACGCCAGGGCTTCGCGATCGTCAACGACTTCGCGCCCTACCCTGTCCTACGCCTCGAACTCTAACCCGGCGGCGTCGGTCAGGTTCCCGCCCAGCCGACACTGGGCGCCGCAATTACGCCGCTCGCCAGGCCGACGAACGCGGCGCGCAAGGATTCCTCGACGCTCGCGACCCCCTCTTGCTCAGCGACGGCCACCAAGCGCTCCAACGTACCCGCGGGAACGGCTCGCTCCAGGGCTCGCCGCTCCGCCTGCGTCACGCCAAGTCGCACGGGATCGATCCCGCGATCTCCGCGACAGAGCAGGGCGCGTGCTGCTGGGCCGAGCAGCAAAGCCAGCTCTTCCGAAGAATAGCCGTCGCGAATGGCGCGGGTCACCAGCGCCGGCCCGGGCGTCTCGGCGCGCACCTCTTCTTCACCGCTGCGGACCTCTGGAAAGAACGAGAGCACACCCTCGCGCCAGGTGAGAAGCTCGACAAAGCGCTCTTCCAACTGGTCGATGAGTTCGCGCAGGAGCGCGGTCGGGCCGAGCGCGCCAAGGCCGATCAGAATCTCCCCGAGATGCAGCGCGCAGCGCGCGCGCGTTTCGAGCGCGGGCTTGAGCAACAGCTCGTCGACCAAGCCGCGGCGCGCTAAGCGAAACCCCAGCAACTCTTCGCGGGCCGTGCTCGAAACGAAGCGCGGCGAGCCTTCAACCAAGAAGACGCGCT
>JAEUAF010000674.1 GCA_019695485.1 Sorangium sp. | reverse complement strand
GCGATGACCATGGTGGCCTTGGCATAACCTCGCTATCGTCGGAAAATGCGAGGCTTGGAGCGCGTTTCGTTGATCTGCGCGGTGGTTGCCGTGTCGTTGGCCTCAGCGTGCAGCGGCGGTGACTCAGAGCCCGAGTCTATCGCCAGTGCGACGAGTGCCTTGTGGTAGGGTGATCTGACGTTGGGCGGCGGTCCCTGGACGGACGCGGCGATCGCATCCTGGGCGCCGGGGCGTTTCGACCTTTTCTACGTGGTGTCCGGAACGCTCAAGCATCGCTGGTTTCAAAACACTTGGTCGGCTGAGGAAGATCTCGGTGGCAATCATCTCAATTCGTCGCCCAACGCCGTGGCTTGGGGTCCGAACCGCCTCGACGTCTTCGTGCGAGGGGACGATGGCGCGGGCAACGCCAACGCTCTGCTCCACCTCTTCTTCGCCGGGGCCTGGTCGGGATGGGAATCGCTCGGTGGGACGCTGACCTCGAGTCCCGGTGTGGCGTCGTGGGCACCCGGCCGCCTCGACGTCTTTTATCGCAACAGCTCGAATGCGCTGGGGCACGTATGGTTCGCCGGGACCTGGCATGCGCACGAGCAACTTGGCAGCGACGCGATCTTCGGCACGCCGAACGCCGTCTCTTGGGGCCCGAACCGCCTTGACGTCTTTGCTCGAACGGCGACGGCGGGCGGGCCGCTACTGCACAAAGCCTTCGCGGGCACTTGGTCAGCCTGGGAGAACCTCGGGGGCAGCGTGTACTCGGCACCGGCGGTGGCGTCTTCGGCGCGTGATCGCCTCGACGTCTTCTACCTCGGGGCTGATTCGGGGCTGCGAAGCAAGGCGTTCAACGTGAGTTGGCAGCCAGAGGCCAGCATCGCCGGGGGTGGGCCTTACGCTGGGTCGCCCACCGCTATCTCTTGGGGCGCCGAGCGTCTCGATGTCTTTTTGAAAGCGGCGGGCACGATCGTGCAGCGCACGTGGCTCCCGCCCCAGACACGCGATGTGCTCACGCAACACAACGACGCCTGGCGCTCCGGCGCGGTGCTGACTGAAACGGCGCTGACTCCGGCGAGCGTGGCAAGCTCCGCGTTCGGGCTCTTGTATCGTCGAGCCGTGGTGGGGAAGGTCTACGCGCAGCCGCTGTACGCAGAGAACGTGTGGATTCCTTCAGCAGGCCTCGGCTCCTATCGGAACGTGCTCTACGCAGCGACGCTCGAGAACAACATTTATGCGTTCGACGCGGATTCCACGGGCACGACGGCGGGAGCGACGCTCTGGCAGCGTGTGGGGGATGGCACGAGCTTCGACGCTCCCGCCAACAACGACAACAATCAGAATTTCGGGGACGCGCACGACCCGCACCTCGGAATCGTCTCCACGCCCGTGATCTCGCGCGCAAACAACACGCTGTATCTGGTGGACGCCGAAAAGATCGACGCCACCCACAAGCGCTTTCGACTGCACGCGCTCGATCTCGCGTTTGGAATCGACAAAGTCCCCGCGGTTACGGTGGGCGATTCGGCGCTGGATCCGATCACTCTGGCCACCGTGACGTTCGACCCCAACCAACACCAACAGCGGCCTGCATTGTTACTCGCGAATGGGCTGATTTACGTGGCGTTCGGGAGTTCGATGGATCGAACACCCTACCACGGTTGGGTCTTCGCCTACCGAGCCGACACGCTGGCGCGAGCAGCAGGGTACTGTACGACGAGCGGACCCACGCGCATGGGCGGAGGCATTTGGCAATCGGGCAACGGACTTGCCGCCGACGAACGCGGCAGCATCTACTTCATGACGGGCAACGGCATGCGTCCGGAAACTCTGGCTGGTCGCACGACCCCGGAACGCCAAGAAGAGAGCTTCGTGCGCCTCGATGGCACGACGCTCGCGGTGAAAAACCAATACGCTCCACACCAGACCCCGAGCGAGTTTCTGTCGATGGAAACCTACGACACCGACCTCGGCTCGGGTGGCGTGATGCTGGTGCCGTTTCAAGATGCGGCCATTGGTGGCGGCAAACCGGGTAAGCTCTACGTGCTCGATCGCGCGCTCGGCGAGCGCCAAGCGCCGTTCCAAGCCTTCCGAAATACTTGGCAGCCCGCGGTCCCGACCACGAACTACGCGAGCGATCCGGGGCTCGCACCCAACATTCACGGTTCGCCTGTATACTGGGCCACCGCGGATGCTTCGCGGTCGCTCTTTTACGCCTGGTCCGAGAAGGATCAGCTCAAGTCCTTCTCGTTCGATCGGCGCTCCTTGGTGAGCGGGGGGGCCGTCGTGCTGGCCCCCGTGGCGAGCCGCGATCACTCGATGCCGGGTGGCATCTTGTCACTTTCGGCGAACGGATCCACCGCTCACAGCGGGGTTGTGTGGGCCGTCATCGAAGAGCCGGTCGACACCTGCGCGGCCCCGCCCGACGAGACCCGGTCCTGCAGCACGGTGGATACCTGCGACGCCATGTGCTTCACCATGCCCGGCCACTTCTACGCGTTCGATGCCGAAACGCTGACTCGCTTGTTCGACGCGCGCGTGCCGCGCTATTCGAAGTTCACGCCCCCGACGATCGCGCGCGGCAAGGTCGTGTTGGGCACCTCGAACAACGAGCTCGTCGTGTATGGCTTGCACTGAGGAGGCGTCTTCGGTTCGCGCCTACCACTCGCCAATTTTCTCCAGGAGGCCGCGCCGCTTCACGATGTTCTTGTAATCCCACTGAATCTTCTTGGCTTTGCGGAGCCAGGCGGCGAGGCGAGTCGCTTTCACTTCGGACGCGCTTTGGTAGCGCACTTCGGCCGCTTTGAATTTGCCTTCGGGCTCGAGCTCCGGATCGTCGAAGGATTGTCCGCTCCAGAACAGAAGCCTCACAGAATCCTTGCGGACCCAGTAGCCGACGATCGGATTTTCATCCAAGAACCACACGGGCCCGCCGTGCCAGACCTTGCTTTCGGCTTTGGAGAGTCCGCGCTGGATGCCTGCGGCGAGCGCGCGGCAAATCTTCTTCGCCTCGGGGGTCTGAGCGTTGTTGTAGTCGTCAATCGCGTTGCTCATCGCCGAGCTCCAGCTTAGCTTCCTGGGTGATGTACGGCACGTAACGGAAGTCGCGAATGAACGTTACCAGACCGGCCTCGAACTCGAGCAAAATAAAGTACGCTGGCGTTGCCTCGCCTGGTCGGTACACCAGAAGCGCGGGCCGACTCTCGACTCGCGCCACGCGCGCCGAAAGCGGCTCCTTCTCGTAGCGAGCGAAGTAAGCGCCGACTTGTTTGCCGCGCCGCTGCGACTTGCTGACCAAATCCAGCCGGCAGTCGTCGCTGACGAGTGCCCGGATGCCGTCCCAATCGCGCGCGTTAAAGAGGCGCGCATAGCGCTCCAGCTCCGCCAACGACGGCGCTCGCGCTTGGGCTTCGCTCGTCTGATCCAGCAGCTTTCTGCGCCCGCGCACGAGTGCCGCTTTGACCGCCATCACGCTGGTTCCCATGGTTTCGGCGGTCTCTTCGAGAGAGTGCCCGAGCACGTCCTTCAAGATCACGGCGCTGCGCTGGGCGACTGGAAGCGACAGAAACGACGCCAGTGCCGCTCGCACCACAGCTGGATCCGGCTTGTCCTCGAAGCTTGCAACCTCATCCCAGTCGGCGACTGGCTCCACGTACTTTCGTCCATGGCTCTTCAGAAAATCGAGAGCTCGGTGGTGTGCGATGCGAAACAGCCACGGCCGAAGCGGCGGAACTTCGACCAGCAGGCTCAGTGCATAGAAGGCCTTGGCCAGCGTCTCTTGCACGATATCCTCGCCGTCGATGACCGAGCCTGTGAGCCGCGCGCAGTAACGGTGCAGCTCGGGTCGAACGTCGCCGACGAGTAACAAGAATTGCTCTCGAGCGTCGGCGAGACTTGGCGGGGTTTCAGTCACCCGTCGACCGTATCATTTCGCCCGCATGCGGTTGTTCTTCGGCAAGTGTTCGAGCTCGGCGAGCCCGAGGGCCTCGAGCACCGGGGGGACGTACATGGCGAAGCGCCCGCGCAGCCCTTTCTTCAAGCCGTACCAGCCTTTGACTGGGTTGTTGGCTGCACGCCCCCAGGCCTCGACAGTGCCTTCAGCCGCTGGCTTCTGCTCGTCGGCGCTGCCGAGTGGCATCCAGTCGCCGGTTTGTTTGAGCATTTTGTGGAGGTCGTCAATCGCTCGCAGCTGGTAGCGGAGCTGGGTCTTGCCGACTTGAACGACGAGCGCGGGCGGATCGGCGTCTTCATCTCGATACGCTTGGTACTCGGCGCTGCCGGGTGGCGTAGTGAGCTGCCAGGGCTTGTCCGCGCTGCCGTCGCCTTTGACTTTCGTCACGCCGCGCCCTCGGGTGCAGGAGACAAGCCGTACGAACCGACCGCGAACAGTTCGGTGTCTTGCGGCGGCTCCTCGATGCGCTCCTTGATTTGCGCTTGAAACGCTTGGAAGGCCGGGACCTGACTGAGCGGGTTCGGCTCGGCGTGGTTGGCGACGTGCACGAAGCTCACACCATCTGCCAATCGGTAGCTTGCGTAGCAAAGCCCGGCTGGTGCGAGCTTGCGTAGTTCCTCGAACACCGCACGCACCAAAGCGGCATTCGCGTCGGCGTGTTCGGGCTTCGTCCGGTATCGAACCATGATCGTCTTCATTTAGGGCCTCAGCTGCACAACGAGTGACCGGCCCCAAAGGATGCGCGCGGGTGTCGATTTTTCCGAGCGCGCCTGCCGGCTGCGCCCCCCTGCCCGCGCCGCCGGGGCCTCTCGGGCTCCCCGATGCGTCCCCCGTGCGTCAGGTTGGGCGGCCACATTCGAAATTTCTCGATTCGGCCCACGGGACCCCGAAAATCCCCGTTACCCTCCGGCGTCCTCGGAAACGCGTTGGAATCTGTATGCCTCGACCAATCTTCGCCAAAGGTAGATCAGCGTTGCGAATCGCGGGGCGGCTGTCGCTTGCGGGACTGCGCTTGCTCGTTCGCCATCAGACGTCGTTGATCGCGGCGGTGTGGTTTGCTGCGGTGCTCGCCGCAGTGCTCTGGGCTTGGGGTCTCGAACCCGTCGTCTTCCCCGCGCCAGACGAAGCATTGAACCGACACGCGGCGGAAGTCATTCGCACCACGGGTCGGCCCTTTCTGAAGCTGCCGTTCCGAGATCCGGAAGACCTGGCGCATCTGCGGGGCTGGCTTTCGCTCGGGGACTACGCGGTTCCGACCTACCCTCCCGTCACATTCTACCTATTCGCTCTACTGAGCTCACTGGGTAGGCCTGGCTATTTCCTGATTGCGGCTTACCCGGCTTTTGGCGCCGCGGCCTTCGCGGCGGGGACAGCCGAACTGTTGGCGATCAGCCGGCGCTGGCTAGCGCTGCTTGCCCCCGTCCTCGGATTCCCGGCGCTCTACTGGATGCTGAGGCCATGGATGAATGTCTCGCTCCTGCTCGCCTGCTTGTCGTGGTCCTTCTTTTTTTGGGCCCGCTGGCGTCGTGTCGGTGCGACGCGCTGGCTATCGGCAGCCCTGCTGAGTGTCGGTGCTGCGGCCGCCGTTCGCCCCGACTATGCCGCGTACCTATTTCTCATAGCGCTGCTGTTCTCGCTCGCGGCGAGCCCGAGTGAGTGGCGGCGCATTGGCATGTGGGTGATTGTGGCGGGGGTGCTCGCGATCGCGCCCAATTTGATTCTCAACAAAGTGATCACGGGTCACGCGCTGCTCGCAGCCTATCAAATCGTGCTCGACGCGGACCCGGGGCAGAGTGCCGGCCAGTCGTCGACTGGCTTGCTCCACCTATTGGGCACGCTGCTGTTTCCGATGCCCTTGCCCTCGCCACACACGGCCGCGACGTTTTTGTTCAAGTATTGGATTGCGCTCGGCCCGCTGCCGTATCTCACGCTCGGCGAGCTTGCGCTGATTCCGCTCTTGATCAAGGAAAAGCCCGCAAGTCGCGCGCTCTACCTGGCTGGTCTGCTCGTAACATTCGTGCTGCTCATCGCACGCATGGATCCCGTGGTGTTCGGGTCGACCGAGCCTCAGGCGGCAGCGTGTCACAGCCTGCCTCGTTACTGGACCCCAGTTTACCTATTTGCCGCGTTGCCGCCGATCCTATTCCTCGGGAGGTGTCGCTCTCGCCTGATCCTCTTGATCGGGGCGGCCATCGCTGGTGCAGTTGCGGTGGTGAGCCTCAACGAGGTGTACACCCGCGAACTCGGCTCGCTGTCCTATATTCAACGCTTCGTCGTAGTGAACACTCGTTCGCTCGACGTGATCGCTCGCCTCATTCCGAGGGGATCGATCGTGTACACCGAAAGCAACGACAAGGTAATGTGGTCCCGTTGGCAGGTCGGATTCATTGACAAGCCCGACACTGCGGCAAACTCCATCGCTCGCGCGACGAAGTCGGGCGTCCGCGTATTCATCGTCGATCGTTACTTCGCCCGGCAACACCAGCTCCAGAACGAGTTGAGGGCGAGGCGGCTCAACGTGCATCGGCTGAATCCGCGCGAGGGCGTCTACCGCGTGCTCCCGGACATTGGCGGGTAGCCAAGGCTCGCGCTGTTTCCGGCGCCGTGCATTGCCGCAAAAAACGCTGCAGTCTCTCTGGATTAGCGGGCGAGCGGCCGGTCAAAGTTGCCTGATCGCGAGCCCTGACCGGTCGCTTTCGTGGCGCAGGGCATGGGATTTCGCTTAGAACCCAGCGGTGCGCGCCAGCCCCGGCGTCCGATTGGAATTCCTCCGCGCACGACGTCCCACTAATCAGACGAACCCATCTTTGATGCCCCGACTCGCAATCCTCACTCACGAATACTACCCGGTGCTTTCCGGAGGGACGGTATTCGCCGAGGAGATGTCGGCTGGGCTCGTGAAGCTCGGCTGGAGCGTCGACATCCTCACCGCGCGCGTCGGCTCGAATCAGCCAGCGGTGGAGACGACTCGTGGCTTCCGCGTGTTCCGCTTCCGCACGGCGCGGAGCTCCGTTTCCGACTCCACTCTGCGTGAGCACCTAAGCTACTTCGCCTTGGGGCTCCCGCAGATGTTCGCGCACGCACGCCGAGAGCGCTACGATCTGCTGTTCTCCGTGTTCGCCATCCCATCGGGTTTGATCGCGCTGGCGATCTCGGGTGCACTCGACATTCCTTCTGTCATCTTCGTAGACGCCGCAGATACGCCGGGCGTCGAATCGGCCATGCGCTCGTACATGCGCTACCTGACTTCGGCGTTTCGGTTCGTGACGAACCGTTCCGACGGAGTGGTGATCCTGGAAGGGCTCGAGGATTTGGCGCTGCCGCACGTGAAGCACCAGCGCCATATGATCATCCAGAACGGGGCGACCATTCCCTCGGAAAGTGCCCGGCCGGGCTCGCGTGACGGGCGCCTCGAGCTGCTCAGCATTGGCCGCCTGGTTTTGCGCAAAGGCTTTCGGGAAATCATCGAAGCTCTGGCCCAGGTACGGCGTCAACGCTCGGACTTCCATCTGCGTATCGTCGGCTACGGCCGTGGCGAGAGCGAGATCCGGAGCGTACTCGATGCCCACGAGCTATCGGACAATGTGACCTTGTTGGGTCGTGTCGAGTACTCCAAACTCGGGAGTTGCTACCTGAGCTCCGACGCTTACCTGTTCTACGGCGACCGGGAGGGCTCTTCACTCGCGATGATCGAGGCTGCCGCATACGGCCTGCCGATCGTCGCCAGCGATCACCCGGGTAACCGCACGTTCGTGGAGCAGGGCGTGAGCGGGTATCTGGTGCCGCACGGCAAGCCGGAGGCCCTCGCGGAGGCCATCCTGCAATTGCTCGAGCACCGCGCGGCGCTCGGCGACATGGGCCGACGTAGCCGCGAAATAGCAGAGCGCTACTCGTGGACGAACATTGCCCGGCGCTACGAGGAGTTCTTTCGGCGCGTGCTTGCGGGTGAACTCAAGGTCGAGCAGATCTAGCTACCGGCTGCGTGCGTCAACACGGCTCGTGGGCTAAGTGTCACCCGTTTGGAAAAAACGCTGCTCGCCGAACGGGCGACAGTGTTCGCGCCCGCCCTTGCTCGATTGGGGGCATTACACCGCCGCCGCGCGCACGAGCGGAGTCCCGTTTGGCTGCGTGGATTCGATGGTGTTGGCGAACGGCGATGGGCCCGCCATTGAACTGTGAACCAACGGGCGCCTACGCGCTGGCTCGACGACTCGGGGTGGTCGTGGTACCGCCTTCGCGCGGATGGACTCGACCAGCAGAGAAGTTTTTTCCGGTGATTACGTGCGAGCGATGGATTCGCTACCCGTCTCTCGCTTCAGATGGCTAGTCCCAAAGCTTGGACTCAAGCCGACTGACTCCGTAGTAGACTTTGGATGCGGGAGTGGGAGGCTCGTCGATTGCATCCACGAGCGGATTGCCGGCTACTCCGGAGTGGATTTCTCGCCAGAATTCATCGATTATGCTCGCGGGCGAGTTCGAGAGCTCGGGATTCGCAATGCAACCTTCGAGTGTGCCGAGGTAGTCGACTTTTGCGCCCGGCATTCGGAAGCCTTCGACGTGGCCGTTACCGTGGACTTTGATGGTTACTTGGATGATTCCACGTTCGTCCGAATCTATTCCGCGATTCGCGCCGCACTCAGACCTTCGGGCCGTCTATTCATCTACATCGCGAACGGCCAATACCTTCTCGAGATTCTGAAACGGCGGGGCTTGTTCCCGTCTCCGAAAGGCCGATATCTGCGGCTGAGGACCGGCGCAGAACATGAGCGCTTGTGTCGCGAGGCTGGGTTTCGCGAAGTCGAAGTCGGATTTACAGCTCACTTCAATGCTCTGCGGCGATTGCATGCCCTGTCGCACTTGCCGATTTTCGGACAATACTTTCAGGCCAAGGTTCTCGTGACCTGCAGGAAGTGAAGGCTAGGCCGTTGCTTTGGGAGCCGCGTGTCGGGCGTTTCGGATCAGGGCTACGCTGTCGGCGATGGCGCGGCGCAGCTCGCCTTGACAATGGAAGCCCGCGGCTTCGAAGCGCTCGCGCGCGACCTCGTAGGAGAGCTGGTTCATGATGCGCGAATCGACCAGCTTCACTTCTAGGTCCGGCACGAACTCGCGGATCGTTTCGACAATCTGCGATAC
>JAEUAF010000561.1 GCA_019695485.1 Sorangium sp. | reverse complement strand
CGTGTCCCCTCGCTCGTCGCAAAGCAAGCCGAGGTAGTAGAAGGCCTCGGGGTTCGTGGGATTCGAGCGAGCCGCTTCCTCGATCAGCGGTTGTGCGTGATCGACGTCGCCGATCTCGTAGTAGGCGCGCCCGACCAGAAACACGTGGCTCGGATTTTCGAACGGGCCGTGCGGAAAGCGCGCGCAGACGGCGGACGCTTCGTCGAGTTCGCCTTTGCCTAGCAGGGCGTCGAATTTGAGCAGCAAGGCATCGACGGTCTCGTCGTCGGTTTCGGCGAGGTCCAGGGCCTGGTCGCACATGTTGATGGCCTCGTCGAACTCACCCAGGGGGTGAATGTAGACTTCAGCCGCGTTCAGCATGGCCTCGAGGTAGGTGTCATCGAGGGCGATGGCTTGGCGATAGTGATCGATCGCCTCTTCATACTCGCCCTTCAGCGCCGCCACGTAACCGAGCAGGTTGTACGCTTCGGGCGACTGCGCGTCGATTTCAAGCGCGCGACGGGCCGACACTTCGGCGCCACGCGGATCACCACGCTGAACGAGGTCCCATCCGCGATCGAGGTGAGCCGAGAATTGGTCCATGCAGGAGGGGTGATGGTCCGGAGCCGAGTCTCCGTCAACTCCATCCGGCCCATTCCTTTCCGGCTTAAGGGGGCGCCCAAAACCGCCGCTTTTGCCGTCGGCCAGCTGGCCGCGAAATCCCGGCATTTTTGCGCGAATGAGCCCCTTAAACCCACTCCGCGGAGTGGCGCGACTATTCGTGAATCACGACGCGGGTGCCAGGATGCGCGTCGCTCGACCACACACCATGAAAGCCCGCGGGGATCGGCGGATCGGCGAAAAAGAACAAATACTTGGCGTCAAGCGGGGCGAGATTCACACAGCCGTGACTCATCTGCACGCCGAAGTTGTTGTGCCAGAACGCACCATGGAGCGCGTAGGCGCGGTGGAAGTACATCACGTACGGAACGTCCTCGATGCTGTACGGAAGATCTCCGGCCGCCGTACCGTCCCCGTCCATCGTCGTCGTGATGTGTTTCTCGCGGATGCGCCACTCGCCGGTGGGCGTGCTGTGATCCTTGTCCTTGATTTTCGATTCCTTTCCGCTCGAAATCAAGGTGGCGTAGATCGGTCGCTCGCCCACGTAGGCGACCAGAGTCTGAGAGCTCAAGTTCACGTCGATCCAGCGCTCGTTCGGGCCAAGTCCTTGCGGTAGCGCGCCGGGTGAAGTGATACGGACCTGCGCTTTCTTCACCCAACTGCCGTCGCGGAGCTCCTGGTAGGTCGTACCGCCGACTTCCAGCGTCTTGCCGGTCAGCGGCAACGCTTCGAAGCGCTCGTACGATTTGGCGTTCTTGACGGTCTTGGTGTCCGCGTCGATTTGGTAGGTCCCAATGCTCTTGCGTCCGCCGTAGACCCACGCCACGGGTAGGTTCCACGTAGCACCGTCGAGTTCGACGCCTTTGAACTTTGGTCCCGCTGTCTGCCAAAAGCGGTCCGAAGGCGTGACGAGCCCTTTCGTGGTTTTGTACCAGGTGCGGTCGTTCCAGCGGAACGTGCGGTCCACGGCCACGTAGAAGCCCGACACCATGCGCTTGGCGAGCACATCGTCGGCGTCCGACTCGAGCTCTTGAAGTTTGAGTTCGTGCAGATGTTCCTTGCTGTCCTCGCGTTGCCACCAGGGCTTGTCGGGCTCGGGATCAGGTGTCGCCTCGGGCGGAGGGCTCGGATTTTCGGCAACAGCGGCGCCGCCTCCAGCTCCGGCCGGCGAGGTCGTCGCGCCGGCGCCACCCGCCGAGCCCCGTGATCCTGCGTCTGTGGTCAGCGCCGCGCGCTTGGTTTCCGATTTAGTCTCGGCGCTGCGTGATGCCTTGCTCTCGAGCAGATACGGCTCGTAATGCTCCATTTGCTCGCGGGAAGGGACGCTGTGATAGAGCGGCGTGCCGTTCTTGGCGTTCCGCGCGTACGGATACGGCAAAACCTCCGCCAGGTTTGGTGGAGCGCCTGCGAACTTCGCGTCGGGGTGATTGGCGTCCGTGGTGCCGAGATTGCCGCAGACGTAGCCGCCCGATAGCAGGTGAAACCAGCCGTTGGTGCAGTTCTTCTTCGACGACGCCTCCGCGCTCACCGGCAACTTGCTGCCATTTCTCAAGTAACCGAGCTTCTTTGCCTCGAAGCTCGGCTCCACGTAGACGCCCGCCGACAGTGAGGTGACGATGAACGTCGGCCCCTTGTAATCAGAGGGAATGGTCGGCGCGACCGACCAGGCCGTCGGAACCGCCGCTGCGTCGGTGCCGGTTGCGGGGGGGGCCAGGGTCGCCGAACCCGCCGGGATCGCAACAGTGCTCGGTGGCGCGGCGCTTGCGGCGTGGGCCCTGGGGATGAGCTCAGGCGGGAGCTCGGGGCTTCCGAC
>JAEUAF010000449.1 GCA_019695485.1 Sorangium sp. | reverse complement strand
CGTTGTAGTCACCCTCCCAAAGCCCGCCCTCGGCGCTGTGATTGTAGACCACGTCCAGCAGCACCGCGATGCCCGCGTCGTGGAAGGCCTTCACCATATGCTTGAACTCGCGCGTCGGGCCGCCTGGGGATCTATCGAACGCGTAGCGTCGATCGGGCGCGAAGAAGCCGTAAGTCATATAGCCCCAATAAGTTCCGTGGGGCGGCTCGCTCGGCGTGCGATCGACCTCGGGCTCATCGTCGGGGCAGAGCGCATTGGCCGACTCATGGACGGGTAGAAACTCGACCGCGTTAACGCCGAGGGCTTTCAAGTACGGTGCCGCATAGGCCGCGCCGAGGTACGTGCCCCGATACTCGCGAGGTACGTTCGTGACCGCTTCGAAGCCTGGAATTCCTCTCAAAATGTCGCGCAGTCTTTGCGACGAGGGGTGACGCGTCAGACCCCGAGGGTGCACTTCGTAGATGATCAGATCTTGCTGCGGAATATTGGGCTTCTCTCCACACGACATGTGGTTGGCGACAACGACGGCCTTTGGCGCCCAGGGCCCGGTGTCTATTACACGCCGAACCACCCCCTCAAAGCCGAACCCCGCGTACAGCCCGCACCCGGAACCGTACATCCCGGCGTGGTGTCCCGCGGCTTTCATCTCGGGTGTCTCGCGATCGTGCGAAAGCTCGCGCGCGTAGGGATCGAACAGCACCTTGTTCGGATTGAAGCGGTTGCCCTCGCGATCGACGTCCGCGATGAAACCTTGAACGCAGTTGCCGCGCTGCCAGCTGGGAGAAAATGGCCAATTGGGCCCCCAAGCCCGAAATGCGTAGAGCGTTCCCGCAGGGACGCCGACGATGCAGGCGCGGAACACGTCGTCCTCCCCGCGTGTCATGAAGTAATCGTAGTGGGCGTCGACCCCCGTAGCCTGATCGTAGATTTCGAGGAGCATCCGCGTCGCATTGCGCGAGTAGACGGCGAACGTCACCCGGTCGTCGTGAACGATGGCGCCAAGCTCTGTCTTGAGCTCACCCCAACGCGCCCGTTCGTGAGGCGCGAACCGCCCTTCGACGGGATGCTGGTTCCCGATCAGGCTCACCTCGGGCGGCGCTGCCCGCCCGCGTTCGTCATGCATCCAATTAGCCTAGTACCTCGGCTGTTGGCTGTCGGCCCCCCGCCATAAAACCGCTTGAAAGCGCGGCCAGCGTGCGATCTGACGGCTGTCTTGTAACCCGTCCGGATCGCAGCTCGAATGCGCAGCGACACGAACGCGGCGCGCAGACCCGACCGCGCAGCGGATCTCCGCCCAGCGCCGAAAGTCGCACGCCGCGTGGACATCCGCTAGCCGGCGCGCTGCGGTTTTTTTCGCCTGCTGCCGTGGCGCCGCGCGTACAACCATGGGGAGTGAGTGCGGCCTGCACTGCGCGCACGCCCAGCGATGCGCACCCGTTGAAGCGCGGCTTTCGGCAGCCAAGCTAGAGCGAGCGGCGCAACCAAGCAGAAAGGCGAAGCGGTGCGACGATCCAAGTTACGGACAGGCCGCAAGCGAAACGGCGCGCCGCAGAAATGCGCAAGGTTTCGGATGCTTGCCGTTGCGACGAGACCCGAGCTCGCCTACCGTTCGGGCTCCCGTCACAAGGCCCGGGCCACAGGAGGAAACCGATATGGGACTGAACGTTCAGTTGCTTCGCGATAGTTTTGCGCTCGTGGTGGAGCGGGAACCCGAAGTTACCCATCTGTTCTACGACGTCCTGTTCCGACGTTTTCCGCAGGCACGAGGTCTGTTCGGACGCCGAACGCAGCGCGAGCAAGAGATTATGTTGCGCGACATGCTGGTCGCGATCATCGATCACTTGGAGGATGCGTCGTGGCTCGGCGGGCAACTCGGAGCGCTTGGCCAGAAGCACGTTGGCTACGGGGTCACTCCAGAGATGTACGGCTGGGTTGGCGCGGCTCTGCTGGAAACGCTTGAAACGATAGCTGGGGCCGACTGGACACCCGCGCTCGCCTCGGCGTGGACCGAAGCTTACGCTGCCATCTCGTCACTCATGCAGGGCGGCGTTCAGCCGAGCGTTGGTTAGTCTTCCACCGCGCGCTGTTAATTGTGCACGCTAGTTAGTGCGCGCGACGGGCCACGCGCATCCACGGAGGCAGTTGTGTTCTCGGACGAAACGAAACAAGCGATTTTGGGAAGTTGGCGGCTGGTCGTGCCGATCGCCGAAACCGCTGCCGACCTGTTCTACCGGCGCCTCTTCGAGCTGCGGCCGGAATACCGCACGCTGTTCCCCGACGACATGAGCGGGCAGAAGCGCAAGCTAATCAAGATGCTCGCCTTCGTCGTGAAGTCTCTCGACTGGCTCGACGACGACTGGCAAGCCTCCGTCGCTCCCGAGGAGGACCTGATGCTGGTCGTGCTGGCCATGGGGCGCCGGCACTCCGCGCTCTACAGGGTCCCGGACGAGTCGTATGCGGTGGTCGGCGAAGCCCTGGTTTGGACGCTCGATTATGGCCTCGGCGACGCCTTCACGCCTCAGGTCCGCAAGGCATGGATCGAGCTTTACACGCTGGTGGCACAGGCCATGCGCATGGGCGGGGCTACGGTCGAACGTGACACGGATCTGGTGAGCGCCGACGACGCGCAGCGACAGGGAGAGATTGCGCTGGTGTCTCAACAGGCCGAAGTGGGAATCGACGAAGCACGCCTCGGGATGCGGGAGGACGTATCGTGAAGATCGGCGTCATGCACGGGCGACTGCGCGAGTTCGATCTGGGCCAAGTGCTGCAGGTCGCCGGCCTCGGTCGGCAATACATCGAAGTGGAGATCCGCGACGACGCCGCGCTCGTCGGCACCATCTCTTTGAAGAGCGGCAAGGTCGTACGTGTGGACATGCCGGACGCCGAAGGGCGCAGTGCTCTCTTCGAGCTATTTCGCCGCAGCGACGGCCAGTTCTATGTCTATCGCGCCGATATGCCGGAGTACCTGCCTGAGCCGCTCGGGGCCGTGAACGGCCTCTTGATGGAAGCGATGGACTACCTCCGAACTCTAGGGCCTGGCTCGCCTCGCTCCTCGAGCCGGCCGCCCTACACCGAGATCGAACTGCCGACACACGTGGGTCTCGCCCCGCCCGCTCCTGGCAGCGCCCCCGAACCTTATCCAGAGACCGTAGACGGCCACCAGAGCAATGAGGGCGCCTCAGCACCAGTAGAGAACGCCGAACCCGCATTCGCGTCGAGTGTGCGCGCGGCGCTCGAACCAGCGCAGCAAAGTGCGAGCGTGCCGTCTCCGATGCGGAGCATCCCACCCCCCAAGCCCGCCCGACGGTCGGCCGCGCCGAGCAACGCGCCCTCCGCAACACGCACGCCGAGCTCGCCTCCTCCCGAGGCCGAACCGCGGCGCTCGGTAGCGCCACGAACCAGCGCGGCGCCACCTGCGCGCCGAACGCGCAGCGCTCCAGCCGGGAAGATCGTGGCCATCGCGAGCCCCAAGGGCGGCTGTGGCAAAACTACCGTGGCGCTCAATCTGGCGCTCAGCTTGGCGCGCCAAGGGCGCTCCGTGACGCTCGTCGACGCGGACATCAACGGCGACATTCTTTCCACGATCAATGCCCGACAGCGCGGGGAAATCGGCGCTTACGACGTGCTGGTGGGTGTCGCTGCCACTGAGGAAGCGCTGCTCGACACCATCTTGCCGCATTTCAAAATCATGCCGGCAGTCGGAGGGCAACTGCCGCGTGCCGAGCAGCTCGCCGTCGATCACTCTGCCAATTGGCGCGGGCTTTTGTTCGACTTGTCGAAACGCGCCGAGATCGTTCTGGTCGACACGCCGGCGGGTATGTTCGGGGCAACCCACCAAATCTTGCAAGCGGCGACACACGTGGTCGGCATTCTGCAGGCCGAAGCGGTGGCCAATCGCTCATTTTCCCGCTTTCTCGAAGCGCTGCGCGCCATGCCCGACGAGCACCGACCCGAAGTGCTGGGCATCGTGATCAACATGCTGCAAACCAAGCATCCCGCCTCGCTCTCCGTTTTTCAGAGCGCTTGCACGGAGCTGCCCGGTGATTGGCTGTTCGACACCTCGATTCCCCGGCATCGTGCGTTCCTCGACGCCACCCAAGCTGGCCTACCGCTCCGGCATTTGGACGAGGCCGCGCCGCCCGCCGTGGCTTTTCTGTTCGACAACCTGGCCGCGGAGGTCGTGGAGCGGCTGCGACTCGGAGCCGTCGAAAAGAAGCCGCAGCCGCTGCTGCTTTGAGCCGAACCGGATAGCGCCGTTTGCTTCTCCCCTTTGAATCCGCCCGCCCGGCGTGGCACGCGGGCACACGCTCGCGCTCGTGCCACGCACCCGCGGCGCTCTCGCGAGCTCAGCTAGCGACGCGACCAGGCAAGCGCGGCGACGATTGCCAAGATCACGACCGCGAAGAGCCAGGGCGACAGATCCGCGCGAATCCGCGCGCGCGTTGCCTTGCTCGCCTTTTCGGAGCGCTCCGCCTCTCGAGCGGCCTTTGGCTTCTCGGCAGCCTCGCGCCGAGGGCGTTCCGCCTTCTGTTTTTGGGGCTCGACGCGGGGCTTCTTGGGCTTCGGCTGCGCCGCAGCCTTGGCCTGCTCTTCTGCGCGGGCCTTGGCGAGTTCGCGCTGCTGTTCGGCGCGCCGTTGCTTGCGCTCGGCCTTCGTGCGCTTCTTTCGCTCGGCGCTGCGCTGGACGGCGTGAACCCGATTCTTGCGATCGAGCGCGCGACGCTCCTTCTTGCTGAGCACGACCGGACGCGCCGCTACGGCAGCAGGCTGGACCGCGCTTGGCGGCTTTCCAGCGGGCGTCGGCTTTGGCTGCGCGCTAGCAGCACTCGAAGAGTTCGACACTGCAGCCGCCGGCTTAGCCGCAGACGGAGCAGATGCAGCGGGCGTCGCGGCGAGCGTAGTGGGAGCGGCTGCCGAGGCCGGCTGCGACGGGGTCGCTGCAAGCACCGGCGCAGACTTAGCGATTGGGGCCCCGACGGGAGAAACAACGGGAGCTGCGGTGGCAACGGGCGCTGCCTGGGCGGGGGCGGCCTTGGGCGCGCTC
>JAEUAF010000318.1 GCA_019695485.1 Sorangium sp. | reverse complement strand
CGGGCGGCGCAGTTCCGCCCCGGATCCGCTGCCGAGCGCGAGCGGCAGCGCGCCAAGCAGCGCGGCCAGCGTGGTCATCAGGATCGGGCGAAAGCGCAGCCGGCAGGCTTCACGCATCGCGTCGTGTGGGGGGACGCCCTGGCGTTCGGTCTCCAGTGCGAAGTCGATCATCAGGATCGCGTTCTTCTTTACGATGCCGATCAAAAGGACGATGCCGATGAGCGCGATCACGTTGAGGTCACTGTGAGTGACCGCGAGGGCGAGCAGGGCGCCAAGGCCTGCCGATGGCAGCGTCGATAGGATCGTCAGCGGGTGCGCGTAGCTTTCGTAGAGGACGCCGAGCACGATGTACACGGTCAGTAGCGCCGCGCCGATCAACAGGGGTTGGCTCGAGAGGGAGTCTTTGAATGCCTGGGCGGTGCCCTGGAATGAGGCGCGAACGCTGGGCGGCAAGCCGAGCCGCTGTTCCGCGCGATGAATCGCGTCGACGGCCTGACCGAGCGCCACGCCGGGTGCCAAGTTGAAGGAGAGGGTGATCGAGGGAAATTGGCCCTGGTGATTGACGGCGAGCGGGGCGTTGCCGACTCGCGTGTGGCTGAGTGCGCGCACCGGCACCTGTGCGCCGCTCGGCGTCCCCACATACAGATGATCGAGCCCCTCCGGACCGGCCGCGAACTTGGGCAGCACTTCCATTACGACGCGGTACTGATTGAGCTCCGTGTAGCTGACGGCGACTTGGCGCTGGCCGTAGGCGTCATAGAGCACGTTGTCGACCACGACGGGGCTCACCCCAAGGCGCGCCAGCGTGTCGCGATCGAGGTTGACGGCGAATTCCAGCCCGGCGTTTTGCTGGTCGCTCGCCACGTCTTTCAGCTCCTTCAGCTGGTTCATGCTCGCGAGCAGACGCGGCGCCCACGCGGTGAG
This sequence comes from Sorangium sp., assembly GCA_019695485.1. Classification (GTDB taxonomy): domain Bacteria; phylum Myxococcota_A; class Polyangia; order Polyangiales; family Polyangiaceae; genus PMG-095. Next base: position 8,941 of record JAEUAF010000318.1, on the reverse strand, counting down.
CTCGGCGAGGTCGACGTCTTGCAGGGTGTATTGATACTGGGTGCGCGACGAGCGCCCGCCGACGCGGATGTCTTGCGCCGCTTGCAAGTAGAGGTTGATTCCGCTGACTTTTGCCAAGCGCGGACGCAGTCGGGCGATGACCTCGTCCGGGCTGCTCTTGCGGAGCGGTTTGGGTTTCAGCGCGACGAAGACGGTACCGGTGTTGACCGTCGAACTATTAGTGCCGATGAAGGTGACGACTTGGTCGACGTCGGGGTCGCCCCGCACCACCGTGTCGACCGCGCGCGCCCGTTCAGTCATCGCGCTGAAGGAGATGTCCTGCGGCCCTTGCGTGAAGCCCATCAAGAGCCCGGTGTCTTGCTGAGGAAACAGGCCCTTGGGCACGGCGATGAACAGCGCGATGCTGCCGACCAGCGTGGCGACGGTGACGCCTTGCATGATGCGCTGGTGCGCGAGCACCCAATCGAGCCCCCGCATGTAGGCCGAGCGTAGCCATTCGAAACCGCCTTCGAGCCCGCGCGCCAAGCGGGTCTGTCGCGTCGGGCCGAGCCGCAGGAGTCGCGAGCACAGCATCGGAGTCAGCGTTAGCGACACCACGGCCGAGAGCACAATCGCGATGCTCAGCGTCATCGCAAACTCGCGAAAGAGCCGCCCGACCACGCCGCCCATCAGTAGAATCGGCAAAAATACGGCGATCAACGAGGCCGTGATGGAGACGATGGTAAATCCAATTTGGCGTGCGCCCTCGAGCGCTGCTTCGAACGGCGGCTTTCCTTGTTCCAAGTAGCGTGTGACATTTTCGGTGACCACGATGGCGTCGTCCACCACGAAGCCGGTGGCGATCGTCAGTGCCATCAGCGATAGATTGTCGATGCTGTAGTGCAGCAGGTACATCGCGGCGAATGTGCCGATCAGCGAGAGCGGCACCGCCGCGCTCGGGATCGCGGTCGCGCGCAGGCTGCGCAGGAACAGGAACACGACGGCGACGACCAGCGTGATGCTCACGAGCAGCGCGCGCTCGACCTCGCTCACCGAATCGCGGATCGACTGCGTGCGATCCACCGCGATCTTTACGTGGATGGCGGGCGAGATCGAGGCGGCCAGCGCCGGCAACAGGGCGCGAATGCGCTCGTTGGTCTCGATGATGTTCGCCCCGGGCTGACGGCGGATGATCAAAAGGACCGCGCGCGTGCCGTTGGTCCAAGCGGCGACGCGATTATTCTCGACGTCGTCGAAGACTTTGGCGACGTTCTCCAAGCGAATCGGCGCGCCGCTCTTTTGTGCCAAGATTAGGGGGCGAAACTCACGCGCGCCGAAGAGCTGGTCGTTGGCGCGGATCACGCGCGTCTGGCCATTGCCGTTGATGGCTCCTTTGGGCGAATTGGCCGTGGCTTCGGCGAGCGCGCTGCGCACGTCCTCGAGCCCGAGGCCGGCCCCTGCCAGGGCGTCGGGATCCACTTGCACGCGCACCGCCGGCTGCTGTCCGCCGCCCACGAAGACTTGCCCGACCCCTGCGACGCGCGAGAGCTTCTGCACCAGCACGGTGTTGGCTGCGTCGAACACCTGAGCGAGCGGCAGAGTCTCCGAGTTGAGGGACACCACCATAATTGGGGCGTCGGCTGGGTTGACTTTGCGGTAGGTGGGGCGTGAGGGCAGGTTGGTCGGGAGCTCACCCCCCGCCGCGGCGATCGCGGCTTGCACGTCGCGGGCGGCGGATTCGACGTTGCGTGTGAGATCGAACTGCAGCGTGATGTTGGTGGTGCCGAGCGAGCTCGTCGAGGTGATTTCCTGGATTCCAGCGATTCGACCGAAGCGGCGTTCGAGCGGAGTGGCGACCGCGGAAGCCATGGTTTCGGGGCTCGCGCCGGGCAAATTCGCGCTGACATTGATGGTTGGAAACTCCACCTTCGGGAGTGGCGCGACCGGGAGCAAGGTGAACGCCCAAGAGCCGGCCAGCACGACTGCCAACGACAGCAGCGTCGTCGCGACGGCGCGTCGGATGAAGAGCGCGGAGAGGTTCATGGTGTCGCTACGAGCTCGGGTTTCGGACTGCGGCGCCCGATCCAGCGCCCGAAGCGCGTCATGTATAGGTAGATGACTGGCGTCGTGTAGAGCGTGAGCACCTGCGAAATCAAAAGGCCGCCTACGATCGAAATTCCAAGCGGTCGTCTGAGCTCAGAGCCGGTCCCGGTGCCGACCGCGAGGGGGATGCCGCCGAGCAGCGCGGCTAGCGTGGTCATCATGATCGGACGAAAGCGCAGCAGGCACGCGCGGTGAATTGCCTCGCGCGGCGACAGCCCTTCGTCGCGCTCGGCCTCGAGCGCAAAATCGATCATCATGATCGCGTTCTTCTTCACGATGCCGATCAGCAAGATCACGCCGATTAGCGCGATCACGCTGAATTCCTGGCCGCAGAGCTCGAGCGCGAGCAGCGCCCCGACGCCGGCCGAGGGCAGCGACGAGAGGATCGTGATCGGGTGAATGTAGCTCTCGTAGAGCACGCCCAGCACGATGTAGACGGTGATTACGGCTGCCGTCAGAAGCACGGGCTCGCTCGCCAACGACTCACCGAAGGCTCGCGCCGTGCCTGTGAAATCGGCGCGTACGCTGGGCGGCAGTCCTACCCTTCGTTCGGCGCCTCGAATGGCATCCACGGCCTGGCCGAGTGAGCTCTTGGCGCCGAGGTTGAACGACAGCGTGGCCGCTGGAAACTGCCCTTGGTGGCTGACGATCAGCGGCGCGTTCCCCTCTTCGAAGTGCGCAAAGCTCGAGAGGGGCACTTGGTCACCCGACTTCGACCGCACGTAGAGGTGTTCGAGCGCGCGCGGATCTTTTCTGAGCTCGGGGGCCGCCTCCAAGATCACGCGGTATTGGTTGAGCTGCGTGAAAATTGTCGAGATTTGGCGTTGTCCGAAGGCGTCGTAGAGCGTGTCGTCAATGGCTTGCGAGCCGATCCCGAGGCGAGCGGCGGTGTCGCGGTCGATGGTCAGCGTCAGCGAGAGACCGCCGTTTTGCTGGTCGGTCGCCACGTCCGAAAGCTCTGGCAAGCGCTCGAGTTCGCGCAGCATGGTATCCGACCAGACGCCGAGCTCCTGCGGATCGGCGTCTTCGAGCGTGTACTGGAACTGCGTGCGGCTCAGGCGGGTGTCGATTTGCAGGTCTTGCACGGACTGCAAGTGCACCTCGAGGCCAGCGACTTCGGCGAGCCGCGGGCGGAGGCGCTGGATGATTTGCTCTGCGCTCGCTTTGCGCGCTGCGCGCGGCTTCAACGTGATCGAGAGTCGCCCGCTGTTGGTGGTGGCGTTGGTGCCGTCTGCGCCCATGAACGAGATGACGTGGTCCACGTCGGGGTCCTGTTGCACGAGCTCACTTGCGCGCTCTTGCAGCGCGAGCATGCGCGGGAACGAAACTTCGGGCGCGGCCTCAGTTACCCCCTGTAATATCCCGGTGTCTTGAGCTGGAAAGAAGCCCTTGGGAATGTACACACCGAGCGCGATGGTCACGAGCAGGGTGGCGATGGTCGCCAGTAACGTCGTCGGTTGGTGGCTCAAGACCCATTTCAAGCCGCGGTCGTAGAGATCCACGGAGGCTTGGAACGCTCGCTCGGACGCGCGATAGATAGGGCCGCGCGCGCTCGCTGGCGGCTCGGGCAAGAGCAGGTGTGCGCACATCATCGGCGTCAGCGTCAACGACAGAATGGCCGACACCACGATCGCGACACTCAACGTCACCGCGAACTCGCGGAACAAGCGCCCGACGACACCACCCATGAACAGGAGCGGGATCAGCACGGCCACCAGCGACACGGTGAGCGAAATGATCGTGAACCCGATCTGTCGGCTACCCTTGATGGCAGCCTCTAGGGGCGAGAGGCCCTCCTCGATGTACCGAGCCACGTTCTCGATCATCACGATCGCGTCGTCGACCACGAAGCCGGTGGAGATCGTTAGCGCCATCAGCGACAAGTTGTCGAGGCTGTAGCCCGCGAGGTACATGACGCCGAAGGTGCCAATCAGCGAAAGCGGGACGGCGACACTCGGGATGGCGGTGGCGCGCAGATTGCGCAAGAACACGAAAATTACGCCGACCACCAGCCCGATCGTGAGCAGCAGGGTGAATTCGACGTCCTCCACCGACGCGCGCACGGTCTCGGTCCGATCCGAGAGCACCCGCACCTCGAGGCCCTGGGGCAGGGAGGCCTGGAGTTGCGGTAACAGCGCTTTGACGCGGTTCGCGACCTCAATCACGTTCGCGCCCGGCTGACGCTGCACGTTGAGCAGCACCGCGCGTTTCTTGTCGGCCCAGCCGGCGAGTTCGCTGTTTTCGACGCCGTCCACCACGCTCGCCACCTCCTGGAGCCGCACGGGCGCTCCATTCTTGTAGGCGATCACGATGGGATTGAAGTCGGCCGCGTTGGCGAGCTGGTCGTTCGTGGCGAGCGTGTAGTCCTGGCGCGTGCCGTCGAGCGTGCCCTTCGGTTGGTTCACGTTGGCGGCGACGAGAGCCAGCCGCAAATCTTCCAAGCTGAGGCCGGACCCGGCGAGCGCTTGCGGATCGGCCTGCACTCGCACCGCAGGCTTCTGTCCGCCGTTGATCGAGACCAGGCCCACGCCTGATACCTGCGAGATCTTCTGCGCCAAGATCGAATCGGCGTAGTCGTCGACCTTGCTGAGCGGCAGCGTATCGGAGCTCACGCCGAGGGTGAGGATGGGCGCGTCGGCGGGGTTACTCTTGCTGTAGCTCGGTGGTGCCGGCAAGCTGCGCGAGAGCAGCGTGGTTGCGGCATTGATGGCGGCTTGGACGTCCTGCTCGGCGGCGTCGATGTCGCGCTCGAGCTCGAATTGCAGCGTGATTTGCGAGTTTCCGAAGCTGCTTACCGAGGTGAGTTGGGCGAGCGCGGGGATTTGACCGAATTGGCGCTCGAGTGGGGTCGTCACCGAGGACGCGATGGTGTCCGCGCTCGCCCCGGGTAGCTGCGTGGAGACGACGATGGTCGGATAGTCGACCTCGGGCAGCGCGGCGATCGGCAGCTGTCGGAACGCCATCAGCCCCGCGAGCAGCAGACCGAACATCAGCAGCGTTGTCGCCACCGGGCGGCGAATGAACAGCTCGGACAGACCTTTCACGGCTGCTTGCCGCCCCGGCGTCTGCCACCGCCTGCAGGTTCTGCTGCGTGCCCCGTGCCACTCGGCGGCTGCTCGCGCGCGATCACTTTGGCGTTGGGCCGAAGCTGCGCCTGCCCCTCGACCACGACGCGCTCGCCTTTGCTGAGTCCGCTCTTCAGCAGCGTCTGATTGTCTTGGGAGATCGCGATTTCTACGTGGCGCGGCGTGGCGATGCCTTCGGCGCTGACGACGTAAACGAAGGTGCCATCTGGGCCGCGCTGGATGGCCGAGTTCGGTACGACGAGCGCGGCTTTTCTGGTTTCGAGTTGTAGGCGCACCTTGACGAACTGGTTGGGCCAGAGCTGTCGCTCGGCGTTGGGAACGACGGCCTTCAGGCGCGCCGTGGCCGTAGCGCTGTTGATCTGGTTATCGACCACCGTAAGCTCCCCGTTGCCGACTTCGGTCGCGCCGTCGCGGTTCCAAACCTCGACGCGCAGCGGCCCGCGTGCGAGCGCGCGATTGACCCGTACCAGGTCGTCTTCCGGCAAGTTGAAGACGATGGCCATTGGGTCAAGCTGGGTGATCACGACCAGGCCTGTCGGATCCGCCGCATGCAGCAGGTTTCCGGGGTCGATCAAGCGTACGCCGGTGACGCCGTCGATGGGAGCGCGGATCTGCGCATAGTCGAGGGTCAACCGCGCGCTCTCGATTTGGGTTTGGTCGCCCTTCAAGCTGGCTTCCTGTTGCTTGACTAGGGCTTGCTGATCGTCGAGCTGCTGTTGAGTGACGAGGCCTTCCGCGCGCAAGGCCTCGTTGCGCGACAGGGCAACGCGAGCATTGGCGAGTTGCGCCGTGTCCCGCGCCAGCGCCGCTTCGGCTTGATGCAATTGGATTCTGAACGGGCGCGCGTCGACCTCCGCCAGGACGTCGCGGGCGTGGACGGATTGCCCTTCTTTGAAGAGCACGCGGTCCAGTCGTCCGTCGACTTGGCTGCGCACGGTAACGGTATTGAGCGGCGTCGCATTGCCGAGGCCCTCGAGGTAGATGGGCACGTCTTGCTCGAGCACCGACGCCACCACCACGGGCGCCGGCCGAGCGGCCGCGCTGCCAGAGGGGGCCGGCGCAGCGCTCCCTTGCAATCGGGAGCGAGCAAACAAACCCCCGCCCGCGATCAGAGCTAAGGCGAGCGCGCCCACCCCCCAGCCGAGCCGCGACACAGGGCGCGGAGCGACCGAGGCCGGAGCTTTCAACACATCGTCGGGCGTCATCGAGCCCGGGCCAGCGAGTTTCGTGCCAGCGTTCCGACACGGGCTTCGCACTCAAAAACGCCGCGCCTGGCGTGCGGGAAAAGTGTCGCCAAAAGCGACAGCTGTCTGCTTCTTGGACAGTTGGTGTGGAGCGATGTTGAGGGCTTGGCCGCTTGGCCTTGACGGTACGAGTTTTGCTGACCAAGAAGCCCGTGGGAAAGAGAGCTCCCATTAAGCACCGGCTGTTTACGATCTTGTTGCTTGGCGCCATCGTGTCGGCGTTGTCCGTCGGCGCGTTGATCCGCCTGCTCAGCGTGAGCACCCAGCACCGTGTCGAACGCGCGAGCGACTCGGTCACCGAAGAGGTGGCGGCGTTGCGCCGCGGCGCACGCACGCTTGCCGACCCGGCGCCTGGGGGCGTCGTCGGAATGCGCGCCGGGATCGCGCGCCACACCACACCTCGGGGGGTGCCTTCAGAGTGGTTCTCGGGCGTCAGTCGTGCCATCGCGGCGCAATTCGGCTCGAGCACGACGAGCGTGACCCACGTCGAGGTCGGCGCGTCGACCTTGGTGATTGCCACGGCACCGGTGGAAGTGGATGGGGCGGGCGTGGCTTGGGCGGCAATGGAAGTGCGGCCATTGCCTCAGCTCGAAGCGTGGAAGTACACGATCTGGCTGCTCGCATTGGCGACGACGGTGCTCGTTGCGACGACGGTTAGAGCGGCCGTCGTCATGCAACGCGGGGCGGTTGCGCTCGGTTCTGCGCTGGATGCGTTGTCGCGCGACTTGGCGGCGCCGATTCCGCGTCCGCGTGTGCGCGAGCTTTCCGACGTGGCAGAGGGAATTGCGCGACTCGTGACGAGCCTTGCTCGTGCGCGGCGCGAGGAGGAGCGCTTGGCGCGCGAGCTCTCGGAGAACGAGCGTTTGACCGCACTCGGGCGCGTGGCGGCAGGCGTCGCCCACGAAGTAAGAAACCCGCTCGCCTCGATCAAGCTGCGGCTCGACCTGGCGGCATCGAGCGCCGAACTTCCGGAGCCCGTGGAACGCGCCATTTCTCACGCCAGCTCGGAGATTATGCGGCTCGACCGCTTGGTAGCCGATCTGCTCGTCGTGGCGGGGCGCTCCACCGGGCCGCGGCAACGGCTGTCCTTGGGTGAGCTCGCACTGGCTCGCAGCGAGGCGCTCGCGCCGTGGGCAGCCGAGCGCGGCGTTCAGATCGACGTGATCGGCGATGCCGGCGTGGAAGCGCACGCCGACTCGCTCGGGCGCGCGCTCGACAATCTGCTGCGGAACGCGGTTGAGGCGTCAGCTCGCGGCGGCCGCGTCACGCTGCGCATCGAAGCCGAGGGGACGCGCACGACGCTGCGCGTTTGCGACGCGGGTCCTGGCGTCGACGCCGCGCGCGTCAGCGAGCTGTTCGAACCATTCTTCACCACCAAGCCTGACGGCACCGGCCTCGGTTTGCCGCTCGCGCGCTCGATCGCGCGCGCCCACGGCGGGGACGTGCGCTACGCGCGGCACGGCGAGCAGACCGCGTTCGAGCTCGAATTGCCGCGGGACGATCGCGACGCTCGGCCGACTCGCGCCGCCCCGGATGAAGCTCGCGCCATCGCAAGAAGCGTAGCGGTCGCATCATGAGCGAAGCCGCTTGCGTCTTGATCGTCGAAGATGAGCGCGGCCTGCGCGAGGGCCTGGCCGGGGCGGTCGAGCGGCTCGGCTGTCGAGCCCTGCCTGCGCCTGGTCTCCGCGAGGCCCGCGAGCTCTTGAGTGAACACGGCGTCGACTGCATTTTGCTCGATATTCGCCTGAAAGACGGCGATGGGCTCGACCTCTTGGCGGAGCTTCGCGCGGGCGCGCTGCGCGAGATCCCAGTCATCGTCGCCACTGCGTACGGCGACAGTGAGCGCACTATCCGCGCCATGCGCGATGGCGCGTTCGACTACGTCACCAAGCCATTCGATTTGCCGGCGCTTCTGATCACCGTGCAGCGCGCCATCGAACAGCGCAAGATGCTGCGCGCGAGCGTGACCCCACCAGAGCCGCGGGCCGCTGGTGGTGGGTTGGTCGGTTCGAGTGCGGCGATGTTAGCTACTTGGAAGCTCATCGGGCGCGCAGCTGCCTCGACCGCCCCCGTGCTCGTGACCGGCGAGACCGGTGTTGGTAAAGAGCTCGTGGCGCGCGCGGTGCACGACTATTCTGCGCGCGCGCGGGCGCCGTTCGTGGGCGTGAACTTGGCCGCATTGCCGTCTGGCCTACTCGAGAGCGAGCTCTTCGGACACGAGAAAGGCGCGTTCACCGGCGCGCACGGTCGGCGCGTGGGGCGCCTCGAACTCGCCGGCGCCGGCACGCTGTTTCTCGACGAAATTGGCGATCTAGATGCGAGCGTGCAGACCAAGCTGTTGCGCGTGCTGCAGGAAGGGCAGTTCGAGCGAGTGGGAGGCGGCAGTGTCGAGTTTCGCGCGCGCGTCGTAGCCGCCACCAACAAGCCGGTGCATCCCGGCGAAGCGGGCTGTCTCTTACGAGAAGACCTCTACTATCGGTTGGCCGTGGTAGAGATTCACGTCCCACCGCTGCGGGCGCGAAGAAGCGA
>JAEUAF010000284.1 GCA_019695485.1 Sorangium sp. | reverse complement strand
CGAACGAAGAACCGCCTCCCGTCGAAGTCGCGCCGCCACTCGCCGCCCCGCCTGAGCCAACGCTGGCGCCGCCCGCCGGCTGTCCCCCATTGGCGAGCGCGCCGCCTTGGCCCGAGCCCCCGCTCGCCGACGCCCCCCCGCTCGAGGTTGCACCAGCCAGAGCGTTCGCTGCGCCGCCCGCATTCGCACTTCCGCCTGCACCAGTGCGTGCACCACCCGACCCAGGGTTCGGGGCTTCCCCGCTATTTGCACTGCAGGCAAGGAGCAGGACGCTCGCGCAACCAACAACCAGAGACAGGGGGCGCAGGAAACGAGCACGCATGGTTCGGGACTCCAAAGGCGAAGGCCGACCCGGGAAGTGGGGGTCGCCGAGGCTACAGTTGATCGCCGACGAACGAATCGGTCACGGGGCGAGCCGATTGGAGGCGTGCGCTCTACGCTGAGTGGTCTTTTCTCGTGGGAACGGCGACGCTGCGCGCCGAGAGGGAGCCGCCGCCCGCCCGAACGAGCAGGATCCCGGCGCGCTTCGCCCTGCGACCCGAATGGTACGCTCGCGGGATGTCTAGCCACGCGCGCCGCCCACCCGAGCCTCCTCGCTCGGCCAGCGGAGCTTCGCGACTCCGGGGCTGGCTCTCCAACGGGCGGGCCGCGCTCGGTTACGCAGGGCGCACCCTGCGCTTGGTCGCCGAGTCCTCTCGAGTGCTGCTGGGGCTCCAAGTGCTGTTGACGCTCGGCGCGGCGACCGCGCCTCTCGCCATGGCCTACGCTGGAAAGCGCATCGTCGATGCGGTGATCGAGAAAAGTCCGCAGCATGCGCTCGACTGGGTTCTCGTCGAGTTCGGCTTGGTGCTGGTGCTCGCCGCAACGCAGCGCGGCCTCGGCCTGGTTCGCCAGCTGCTCGGCGCAAAACTGGGTGCCGACATCAACTATGCCATCCTGGAGAAGGCGCAGGGCCTCGAGCTTCGTTACTTCGAGGACACGGAATTTTACGACAAGCTCACGCGCGCCCGCCGCGAAGCGTCGTCGCGCCCAGTCGCGCTGATCAGCGATTGCTTTCAGCTGGTGCAAAACCTGATCACGCTCTCTGGCTACGCCGTGCTGCTCACCGGCTTCGGCGGTTGGGTGCTGCCGGTACTGTTCGTGGCAACAGTGCCCGCCACGCTCGCCGAGATGCACTATTCGAAGCTGACGTTTCGCGTGCGAAACTGGCGTTCGCCGGACGCGCGCCGACTCCTGTACTTGGAGCACGTGCTCGCCAACGACGAACACGCCAAAGAAGTGAAGCTGTTCGGGCTCGGGCCGCTCTTGCTGGGGCGCTATCGCACGCTCGCTTCCACGTTCTATCGCGAGGACCGCAAGCTCGCGCTGCGTCGCGCAGTGCTGACGCATGCGCTCAGCCTGCTCGGCAGCGCCGCCTTCTACGCGACCTACGTGAGCATGGCCCTGGCGGCGGCTCGCGGCCGACTGAGCGTCGGCGACCTGACGCTCTACGTCGTGTCACTCCGCCAAGGGCAGCAGGCCTTCCAGTCCGTGCTCGCCGGCATCGGCAACATTTACGAGCACAACTTGTACATGTCGAACCTGTTCGAATACCTGGACGAGGCAACCCTGCCCGTGCCTGTGCCCGCGACCCCGCCAGCGCTAGACGGCGGCACTGCGCTTGCCGCCGCAGCGCGCGGCATCGTCTTCGAGAACGTGGGGTTCCGCTATCCCGGCGCGAGCGAGTTTGCGCTGCGCGGCCTCTCGCTCAGTATCCAACCCGGCGAAAGCCTGGCGCTGGTTGGCGAGAACGGCGCAGGAAAGACCACCTTCGTCAAGCTGCTCACCGGACTCTATCGGCCCAGCGAGGGCCGGATCCTGTTCGATGGTCGCCCGCTCGAGCAATACCCCAGCGACGAACTGAAGCGGCGCTTCGCCGTGATCTTTCAGGACTTCAATCAGTACCAGTTTCGAGTCCGCGAAAATGTCGGCCTCGGTAGCGTCGAACACCTCGAGGACTCTGCACGCATCGAGCGCGCGGTGGAACGCGGCGGGGCGAGTGAACTCGTCGGGTCGTTGCCAGCGGGCCTCGAGCAACCCCTCGGGCACTGGTTCGAAAAGGGCAGCGAACTCTCGGGCGGCCAATGGCAAAAGCTCGCGTTGGCGCGGGCCTTCATGCGCGAAGAAGCCAACATCCTGATTCTCGACGAGCCGACAGCAGCGCTCGATGCGGCCTCAGAGTTCGCCGTATTTCAGCGCTTCCGCGAACTCTCGCGGGGACGCACCAGCATCATCATCTCCCACCGTTTTCCGACGGCGCGTATGGCCGACCGCATCTTGGTCTTGGAGCACGGCAGCATCGTCGAAAGCGGCCCCCACGAGCAGCTCGTGCAGGAGCAGGGGCGCTACGCACACTGGTTCGAACTACAGGCGGCGGGCTACCGCTGAAGCGGCTCGGCGGCGAACCGTGGGCGAGCTTCGCGCGCGGGTCGCGTCAACGCTGAATCGTCGTGTCGAACTTCATCAACATTCGCATCTTCACGCGCGTGTCCTGAGCCGCGGTGAGCGTGGTGGTGTCTGAGCTCGACGTGCTTTCGAAGCGCATCGGGTCGAGGGTCACGCGCTGCTGCCCAGTCGCCTTGGAGTCACTGCTGATCACGCTCGCCGCCGGACCAGCGCCGATGCCGTGCTCCGGCGTCCCCGCGCCGGTAACGTCCACGCGCACTTCGACGGTCTTGCCACTGAGGCTAAGCAGTGTGGCCTCGGTTTCGACCGAAACCGACAGGCCCTGAGTACTCTTCACACTGCGCGTCCGCCAGCGAGCGCCAACGCCCACCGCTTCCTCGGGCCAGGGCGTTTGCGGCATCACCTGCGTCATGCTTTCGAAGCTCTTGCGCAAGTCGGGGTTGGAGATGGAGCGCCAATCGAACTCCTGCTCCAGCGACTCGCCACGTGTACTCACGACGTCGTGGAATTTGACCCCACCGAAGCCTTGCAACATCTCTGCGAGGTGCTTCTCGAGCGCTGGGGCGACACCGGGCGTGGGCAGAATCCGGGCGTCTGAATAGCTGCCGACTCGGTGCGCGGATCCGTCGGAGTCGACGCTCGTGGTTTCGAGTGTGCCGCCAAACTCCATGGTGGGAATGACCTGGCGTACGAGCTTTGCCTGAATCTCAACCTCGACAGAGCCCTCCGTCCGCATCTTGAGCTTCAGCACTTCCTTGGCGTGATAGGTGAACCTCAGCTTCTTCCGCGGGGCCTTGCCGGGGTCGAGCAGCTCCACGCGGATCACACCACGTGCGCTCATCGCGTCGACCTCTGACTCCTCCGCGGCGGCCGGCGCTGTCGCGGGCGTCGCGGCCGCGCTCGCGCCCTCGCCAACCGCGGCCTGGGCGCTGGCACTCGAGGCCACGGGTGCGGCTGGCTCAACGCGCGCGCTACTGGCGGTGCGATTGGAATGCGGGTCGTGCGCGGCTTCGTCGCGCGTCGAGCCCGAGAGCGGAGTCTGCGAGATGGCCGGACCGCAGGCAACCACAGCCAAGGCCACCCAGAAGAAGCTCCGTGTGCGCGAGTTCATCCTTGCCCCGCAGGCGCGACTCGGCTGCTTGCCCAAAGCGTCATCCGGGCAGCCTACCATGGTCATCCAATCGCCGTTCGAGGCTGGCACAAACGGATTGAGGCCACTCGGCGATGGGCTGACGCGCTCAGTCCTAGCTTGACAATTCGAAGGGAGTCTGTCAGAAAACTGCTCCGCGCACTGCGCGAGAGAGGAGATGATTCCGATGCCCGAACCCGTTTCCCAAGCGTCCTGTGTGATCATCTCCGCGTCCGCGTCGTGCTGAGCACGCGCGGGCGAAAACCTTAGAAATATCTGCGTATTCCGCGCGTGACCGGGAGGCCGACTCCTGGCCTTCGCCTCGGGCACCAGGCGCTCTTCGTCGCGCGCTAGGACTCCATTCCGAGCGTAGCGCCAGGGCGACAGCTGCCTTTGCGATGGCTGCCAAGACCCGATTGCAGAGCACGGGATAGCGCTGCTGACACTCGCACTCGAGCGGTTGAGCGACCCACCCCTTTTGGCTCACTCACTGCACCGAGCGACTAGATCAAAGGTGCGCCCCATGGGCAAGCGACACGAGTCGCGACAGCACGTCGTTCGAGATCCCCACCTTCGTCACTTCCGACTCGAACACCTGCTGCGCGAAGAACTCCACTCCCTGTTCGATTCTGAAATCACGGACCCCCAACTGCTGCCGCTCGACGTGGTCCGGGTCGAGCTGTCGCGGGACGGCGCGCGGCTACGCGCCTGGCTCGCCGTCGGCAGCTCCGAGAGCGACAACCGTGCAATCCAAGCGGCGCTCGAGCGCGCCTCCGGTTTCTTGCGCAGGCGTCTCTGCGACGCCCTGCCCTTGAAACGCAGCCCGGAACTGAGTTTTCGTTTGATCGCTCACGCGCTCGACGACGGCTCCATCGCGAGTGACGCGCCGAGCGCGCACGACCCAGGAAATTAGTCATGCAATCGACCCTCATCAATGGCGCACAGGTCCCGATTCGCCTGTGGGCAAACCCACACGAAGTGGAACCCGCTGCGCTAAAGCAGCTCAAAGCCGTCGCCAGCTTGCCCTGGGTGGCACATCACGTGGCGGTGATGCCGGACGTACACGTCGGCAAAGGGGCGACCGTCGGTTCCGTGATCGCGCTGCGCGACGCCGTCGCCCCGGCCGCGGTCGGCGTCGATATTGGCTGTGGCATGGCCGCCGTGCGGACCGACATCGACGCCGCGCGACTTCCGGACGACTTGCGGCGCTTGCGGCTCGCGATCGAAGCGCGTGTCCCCGTCGGCCGCGCGCATCACGCTGACCCGGCTTGGGAGCAAGCGAGCGGCGAACTCTCTGAACGCACCGCCGCACTGATGCGCCGCTTTGCAGAGCTCGACCGCTCCGTTCAGCGTTGGGCGGGGCGGGCGAGCCGGCAGCTTGGCTCGCTTGGCGGCGGGAACCACTTCATCGAGCTCTGCCTCGACACCACGGACAAGCTCTGGTTGATGCTGCACTCGGGCAGCAGACATATTGGAGCTGCGCTCGCCGAGCACCACATGCTGCTCGCGCGCCGCTTGAACCACAACCAAGCCCTGGAAGACCCAGATCTCGCTGTATTTCTCAGCGGAACACCCCAATTCGAAGCCTATCGGCGGGACCTATATTGGGCTCAAGCCTACGCCGCACTCAATCGTGAGCTCATGCTCGAGCGCATCAAGTCGGTGATCAAGAAGACCTTCAAGCGCGTCTCGTTCGAGCCGGCGATCAGCTGCCACCACAACTATGTCGCGGAGGAGCACCACTTCGGGGAGGATCTGCTGGTCACCCGCAAGGGTGCCATCCGCGCAGGCCTCGGAGAGCTCGGCATCATCCCGGGGTCGATGGGCGCTCGATCATTCATCGTCCGCGGGCTAGGCAACCCGCTCTCGTTCGAATCCGCGTCTCACGGTGCGGGGCGACGCATGAGCCGAACCGAAGCGCGCAAGGCCTTCAGCGTGGGTGACTTGCAACGCCAGACCGCCGGCGTCGAATGCCGCAAGGACCGCGGCGTGCTCGACGAAGCCCCCAAGGCTTACAAGAACATCGAGCAGGTGATGGCAGCACAGTCCGACCTCGTGGAGGTGATCACCGAACTCAAGCAGATCATCTGTATTAAGGGCTAGGTAGGGCGCGTGTCTGACCGCAGCCAAGGGACACGGACCTACGATCGGAAGCGTGCCCCGCGGTCGCGCAGGGTCGGCGGAACCCGAGGGCGCGCGTCGGACGGGCGTGCGCCGGGCGAAGGAGCCGCGGGAATGCGGGATTTTCGCGGCGGGCGTTTGACCGCCAAACAAATCTTGCTACGCCTTCGGCCCCAATCTGCGAAGCTTTCCGGGCTTCACTGGGGATTCGGGAAAGCCGCCACCGGGGCCACTGCTCGCCGCGGCCGACCCTACAAGCTCTAGACCGAACGAAGCCAGGCCCCGAAACCGAAGCGTTTGCCCCAGCGGTTGGGGTCGAACGCCCCCTCGAAAAAACTGGGAAATTCGCCTCTCTTAGCCTCCCCACTTCCCTTCCGGGCTCGGGTTGGATAGGTGGCCGACCTCCCCAATTTACCAAAGACAATCACGTGGCAGCTCGCATCCCTCTCGAACGCATCCGTAACATCGGCATCTCCGCCCACATCGACTCGGGCAAAACCACGCTCACCGAGCGCATCCTCTTTTATACCGGGCGTATTCACCGGATTCACGAGGTGCGCGGCAAGGACGGCGTGGGCGCAAAAATGGACTCGATGGAGCTCGAGCGTGAGAAGGGCATCACGATCCAGTCCGCCGCGACCTATTGCGTGTGGAAGGGCTCGCAAGAGCACATCGAAGAGCACAACATCAACATCATCGACACGCCCGGACACGTGGACTTCACCATCGAGGTGGAGCGCGCGTTGCGCGTGCTCGACGGGGCCATCCTGGTGCTCGACTCCGGCAAGGGCGTGCAGAGCCAGTCGGTGACCGTCGACAAGCAGATGAAGCGCTATCGCGTGCCGCGCATCGCCTTCGTCAACAAGATGGATAACCCGGGCGCCAACTACGAGCGCGTCGCGGACATGCTCAAAGAGAAGCTTGGCCATCATCCGGTCAAGCTGCAGGTGCCAATCGGCGCCGAAGACAAGTTCGAGGGCATCATCGACCCGATCCTTGGTCGCGCCTATTTCTTCGACGGCGAAGACGGCGAAATCATCCGTGAGGTCGACGTACCGGCTGAGTTCGCGGAGCGCGCCAAAGAGGCGCGTCACGAGATCATCGAGCAGGTCGCCGAGGTCGACGACGCGCTCGCCGAGAAATTCATCAGCGAAGAGCCGGTCTCGAACGAGGAGCTGCGCGCCGCGATTCGCCGCGCGACGCTCGCGCTCAAGATGACCCCGGTGATGTGTGGATCCGCCTTCCGCAACAAGGGCGTCCAGCTCTTGCTCGACGGCGTCATCTACTACTTGCCGAATCCGACCGAGGTCGTCAACGAGGCGCACGATCAGACCAAGAACGAGGAAAAGATCGTCGTTCACTCGGATCCGACGCTGCCCTTCATTGGCCTCGCCTTCAAGTTGCAGCAGGATAAATACGGCCAGCTCACCTACTTCCGCGTGTACC
>JAEUAF010000251.1 GCA_019695485.1 Sorangium sp. | reverse complement strand
CGCTCCCGACGTCGAACCGCCGGCTCCCTGTGTCGCACCACCGATGGAGTCATAGCCAGCGCTGCCCGGGTTGATTTGGCTTCGATCAACGCTGGCGACCAGTTCACAACCCGCCGGGCTGAGCGCGAACGGGAGCGCGAGGATCGTCGCGAGCGTAACCTGAACGGCATGCGGAGCGGCACGGTGTCGGCGCTTCATGGAAGTCCGAAAGTATCGGTGAGTCTTCCGTGCGGTCAATCGTGAACGCGACTCCGCACCAAGCCACCGCTTGAGTGTGGGGCGTGCGAGCGCACATCAAACGACACGGTGGTCGCGCGAAAGTCACTCCGTCGGCGAAAGTCGCCATGAGCATCAGTTCGAGCGGTCCACAGCCTGCGCCAGCCCTTCACGCGGTCCGCTTCTTGTAGCTCCACATGGCCAGGGCGTTGAACACCAGCGCGAAGCCGCCAAACTTGGCGAGCGCCGGCGCGAGATCAGAGAGCGTGCTGCCTTTGATGTATACCGCGCGCACGACCGCGATGAAGTACGAGGGCGGATTGAAGGCGGCGATGAGCTGTGCCCAACGCGGCATGCTTTCGATCGGCGTATACAAGCCACCGAGCAAAATGAAGATCATCATGATGAAGAACGAAAGCAGCGTGGCCTGCTGCTGGCTCTCGGTGATGGTGCTGATGAAGAGGCCAATGCCGAGGACACCCACCAGATAGAGCGCCGCGAACACATAGATGGTGAGCAGCGAGCCCGCCGGCCACAGCTGAAACGCGACGCGCGCCACCACGATGCCGATCGAAATCGAGATCATGCCGAGCACCCAGAACGGGATCAGCTTGCCCAGGATGAACTCGTGCTTGCGAATCGGTGTCACGTTTATCTGCTCGATGGTTCCGGCCTCCTTTTCTTGCACGATGTTGAGCGAAGACAGGAACGCCCCCACCATCGTGACCAGAATGGGCAAAATCCCCGGCACCATGAACGCCGCGTAGTTGACGTGCGGGTTGTACCAGCTGGCGGAGCTCACTTCGATGCTGGGCCCAACCGGCGCGGCGGGCTGAGCCAGCGCGCGGAGCTCGCTCTGAAACTGCCGGACCATGGAAAGCGCGTAGCTGGTGCCCAGCCCGGCGCGCACGCCGTTGACAGCGTCCGCGACGAGCTGCAGCGAGGCGTGTCCGCGTGTGATCAAGTCACGCTCGAAGTGAGGTGGGATGGTGAGCAGGATGTCCGCAGCGCCACGCTCCATCAGCGTTGTGCCTGCGCGGTAGTCGGGCGGCACCGCCACGATGTGGAAGTAGGCGGACGCCCCGACCTTTTGCACCAGCCGCTGCGAATCGCTCGAGTGATCCTGGTCCACGATCGCGATCGCGACGTGTTTGACTTCGTAGTCGGCCGCGAGCGGGATCAAGAGGAGCTGCATCACCGGCATGATGAAGATCAGCCGCAAGATGGTCTTGTCGCGGAAGATCAGCAGAAACTCCTTCTGCAAAATGTAATAGAGATTTCGCATCGGTTAGAGCCTCTGCTTGAAGGTTCGCCAGGCGATGAACAGCAGCACCAGCGTCATGCCAGCCAGAATCAGCGTCGGCTGAATCACTGCCGCGAAGCCCAGGTGTTTGATCATCACGTTGCTCGCGATCAGATAAAACCAGCGCGTAGGCACCAGATGGCTAATCACGCGCAGCGGCAGCGGCATGTTCTCGATCGGAAACATGAACCCGCTGAACACCAGCGACGGCATGAGCAGGCCGACCAGCGAGACGAACATCGCCGTTTGCTGCTGCTGAACCAGGTTCGAGATCACCAGGCCGAGCGTGAGGGTGGTCAGGATGAACAGCAGGCTCTCGGCGATCAGCAGCGGCAGATTGGCGCCTCCCGGCAAATCCAACAAGCCGTACGACAAAAGTAGGATAATCAGCACGTCAATCAGACATAGGACCAGGTAGGGCACGGCCTTGCCGATGATCAGAATCAACGGATTCATCGGCGACACGAGCAGCACCTCCATCGTGCCGCGTTCCTTCTCGCGCACGATGGACACCGAGGTCATCATGGCGCCGAGCAACATCAAGATCAGCGTCATCACCCCCGGCACGAACATGTAGCTGCTCTTGAGCTGAGGGTTATAGAGCATGCGTGTCTCGACCGCGATCGCGCCCGGCCCGACGCTGCCTTCCGCAAGCTCCGCCTGATACTGGGCGACGATCGCCGCCGCGTAGTTGCTGACGGTGCTGGCGGTGTTCGGATCCGAGGCGTCTGCCACCAGCCGGATTTGCGCATGTCCGAGGTGGCGCAGGTCATGCTCGAAGTCCGCAGGGAAGACCACTGCGAGGCGCGCGTCGCCGCGCCGAAATCGGTCGTTGATCTCAGCCTCGCTCTGAACCCGACCGGCAAAAGTGAAGTAGTTGCTCTCCGAAATGCGACCGGTGAGGCCGAGCGTCGAGGCGTCGGGCGCGCGATCCAGGACCACGAAATTGGTGTTCTTCACTTCGTTCGACAGCGCGAAGCCGAACAGCGTCATCATCACGATCGGCAGGCCTAACAGGATCAGCAAGCTCCGCCGATCGCGCAAAACGTGCTTTGCCTCCTTGAGCACGAAGGCGGCGAACATTGAAAGACCACTGACTCCGCGCGCGACAGCTAGCGGCGCTTCAGTCGCCATGGCGTGTCGCCTTTCGCGCCAACGCGACGAACACCTCTTCGACCGAGGCGACGCCGTATTCCGCGCACAGCTCGGCGGGCTTTCCCATCGCCGCGACCGCACCGTCGACCATGATCGATACACGATCGCAATACTCGGCTTCGTCCATGTAATGAGTGGTCACGAACACCGTGACCCCGCGCGACGATGCCTCGAAGATCATGTCCCAGAATTGGCGACGCACGATCGGATCGACGCCGCCCGTGGGTTCATCGAGAAAGACCACCTTGGGTTGGTGCACCGTGGCGACCGCGAAGCTGATCCGCTGTTTCCAACCGAGCGGCAGTTCATCGACCAACGTATCGGCCGCCGTCGTCAGCCCGAGCCGCTCGACGATCTCACCCGTCTTCTGCTTGACCTCTCGGCGCGACAAACCGTAGATCCCCGCGAAGAAGCGGATGTTCTGCTTGACCGTGAGCTTTCCGTAGAGCGAAAACTTCTGGCTCATGTAGCCGATACGCTGCTTGATTTGTTCGGACTGGGTCATGGCGTCGAAGCCCGCCACCGTCGCGCGGCCGGAGCTTGGCTCGAGCAGCCCGCAGAAGATGCGCATCGCCGTGGTCTTGCCCGCGCCGTTGGCGCCCAGAAATCCGAAGATCTCCCCGGCCGCGACTTTGAGATTGATGGCGTCGACCGCAGTGAACGCACCAAAGCGACGCGTCAGATTCTCGGCTTCGATAACCCACTCTGTCATTGGCCTTGCTCGTGAATCAGGTCGATGAAGACATCTTCGACGTTCGGGCGAATCGCTCGAATCGACGCCGTTTGGTGGCCGAGGCCCCGCAGATAAGCGAGCGCCGCCTCGGGCCCGCCCGCGTCGGGTTTCAAAACCAAATGGTGTTCCCGACCGAAGGCAAAGCAGTAGCGGGTCCCGGCGTAGGCGCGTAGATCGTTGAGGATGGGAAACAGGCGCTCACCGCTCACGGCGTAGGTCTCGGTGGCGTGGCTCTCGACCAAGCCGGCGAGCGAGTCGAGCGCGATGATCTGACCCTTTTGCACCAGCGCGATGCGGTCACAGCGCGCCGCCTCGTCCATGTACGGAGTCGAGACGAGGATCGTGATTCCACCTTCGCGGAGGCGCCCCAGCATGCCCCAAAAGTCCTTGCGCGAAACGGGGTCGACCCCGGTGGTCGGCTCGTCGAGGAAGAGCACTTTAGGGGCGTGAATCAGCGCGCAGCACAACGCGAGCTTCTGCTTCATCCCGCCCGACAGCTTGCCGGCCAATCGCGTTTTGAAAGGCTCGAGCTGACTGTAGATGTCCGCGACGAGGTGGTAATTGGCCTCGACGGTCGTGCCAAACACGGTGGCAAAGAACGCTAGATTCTCGGCCACGGACAGATCCTGATACAGCGAGAACCTCCCTGGCATGTAGCCAACCAGGGCGCGGATGGCGCGGAAGTCGCGCACGACGTCGTGGCCGAGAACGCTGGCCGTGCCCTGATCGGCCAGTAGCAGAGTGGTCAGGATGCGGATCAGCGTGGTCTTGCCAGCGCCGTCGGGACCGATCAGGCCAAAGATTTCACCGCGGTCGACCGCGAACGACACGTCGGTCAACGCCTTGGAGCTGGCACGCGGGTAGGCTTTGCCGAGGCCGTCGACGACGACTGCGGACATCAGCGCACCGCCGTCGACATCACAGCGACACCTCGGCGTACATGCCGATCTTGAGCGAGCCGTCGTTCTTGACGCGGATCTTCACCGCGTACACCAAGTTCGAGCGCTCGGTCTTGGTTTGGATGGTCTTGGGGGTGAACTCGGCCTTGTCGGAGACCCAGACTAGCGTACCGGGCAATTCGCGAAATGCCTGCGCGCCCGCGTCGACGAAGACGCGCACCTTTTGATTGAGCTTCACCTGCGTCAGCTGATCGCCGGTGATGTAAGCGCGCAGCAAGATATTGCTGAGATCCGCGATGCGGTAGAGCGGTTTACCCGGCGTGGCGAACTCGAATTGCTCGGCGTATTTGGTGAGCACCGTGCCGGCTACCGGATTTTTGATTTTGCATTTCTTGATCTGATCTTCAATCGAAGCAATGCGCGCTTGGGTCGGCGAGCGTTCGCTTTCGGTGGCTCGGTATTGCAGAGCCACTTGGTCTTTGTACGACGCGCCGCGCTGATTCGTGATCGCGAGCTGTACCTTGGTCGACGCCATCTGCCGCTTCAAGACGGCGATTTGGCCTTCGATGTCGGTTAGCTGCTTGGCGGGCGCGGCTTGCTGCTCCACCAGCGTGGCAAAGCGCGCGCGCTCGCGCTCGAGCACCTCGAGCTGCTCGCTCTGCACGGCGAGCTGCGCTTGCGTCGCCTTTTGTTCGGCCTGCAAAATCTCGAGCTGAGGCTTGGCTTCGGTCGTCCGTTCGTCGATGGCGAGCGCCGATGCCCGAACCTGATCGCGCTGCAGGATGAGCTGCTGGCAATCGATCTCCGCTGCCACGGCATCGACGGCAAGCTGTTGCCCTTCCTCGATCGGCATGGCCACGATTTGACCCGCGATTTCTGCGGCGATGATGGTCTCGCGAGCTTCGAATACGCCGCTCGCGTCGTGTCCGTCTTGCTTTTTGGCACAGCCTGCGAGCGCGACGAGCGCGGCAGCGAGGAGCGTTCGAGTGAGCGGTGCGTGCATCATAGATCACCCTTGATTAGTGCTATCTGGTGGCAAGAAAGCTCGTGCTGTGCGCGGTGCACGGCGCGCCGGCTGCGCGCCAAATCTTCCTGGCTCAGGTCATTGATGAGGTCGGTCATGCTGGCGGTGCCGAGCTCGAGCTGGAGCTCGGTCTGTTTACGTGCGTGCTCTCGCAGTTGAAGCAGCTCATCATCCAGCGCGATGACGGCGTCGAGGCGGGCGAGCTCCGTGGTCTGAGTGTCGAGCGCGAGGTTCACCTGCTTGATGACCGTGTCCCGCTCACGAGCGACCAGCGCGCGCTGAACCGCCAATTGCTTGCTTCCGTTCTGGTGCGTGCCCGCATAGAGGTAGGTCAGCGGCACGCTGAGCTGGACCCCGCCGATGAAGTACGGTTCGAAGCTGTTGTTGAGGAAGTTGAGGCCTGGGCGGCCGTAGCCTGCGGTTGCGAACGCGCCGAGGCGCGGGCGGTCCGCGCTCCTTTCCAGCTGTTCTTGTGCGTCGAGCAGCTGAGCTTGTGCGTCCAGCATGCTGAGCTCCGGTCGGCGCAGGGCGTCCGCGCTGGGGCGCGTCGCGGGCGCCACGCAGCTTTCGCTGGCCAGCACCGCGCTTTCCGCCAGCGTGGCACCGGTCAGCTCTTCGAGGCTTCGTCTCACTCCCAGAAGCTCCGCGCTCGCTTCTGCCATGGCCTGGTGCGCCTCGACCTGCTTGGCCCGAGCAAGCAGCACATCGCGCTCGGTCAAAATCCCGTTCTTTTGGGCGAGCTCGGCCTTTTCGACGACGACGCCGAGGTTGTGCATCAAGAGCTCACCCTGGGCCCTGAGTTCCTGCTGAACCACGCCGGCGAAATACAGGGAGAGGATGCGGTCTCGCACTTGGTGCCACTCGACGTTGACCTTTTCGTGCTCCACGCGAGTGCGCGATTCGGCGACACGCTTCTGATCCGAAGTGACCCCGCCGTCCCAGATGTTCTGCTTGAGATCGAGCGTGACGCGGTACTGATCTTTGGCCGGGGGAGAAACGCTCACGCCGGGGACCGGAATGTCGATGCTGGTGACGGCGGACTGCCACGTGGCTTGCCCGCCGAGCGACAGTTGCGGCCAATAGGCCCGGTTGATCTTCGCCTTCGTCAACTCGAGCGACTCCGCGAGCAGCGGTTGCTTCGCAAGCGTCGGGTGATGCCGACGCCCCGCATCCAGCAGCGAACCCAAGGAAACGCTCGCCTCGCCCTCCGCGTGCGCCAGCGGGCCACAAAGACCCACGAAAACGACGCAAGCGATAGCCCATGATAGTCGCATTGCTAAGCCTCCTTGGTACGGCGCCGCTCGGGCGGGTGCTCCGGCGTCAAGAGCAGCACGACGTAGCGCTTGATTTCCTCGGCGCGCGCCGCCAAAAGGGCGTGATACTCGCGCTCATCGAGCCCGAGGAAGCCCTGAATCAGGTTCTTGCCGACGAACGGCATCACACACATGCCGAGCAGCGAGACGACGAACTGTCGCGCGTCATGCGGCCGAATGACTTTTGCCTTCACGGCAGCCTCGAACGCGGCGACGAGCCGCTTGGGCAAGTCAATCTGGACCTGCTGCAAGAGCTCGACGTGGTTCGTCGCCACCTGCATGAGATAGGACGGGAGGAACGGATTCTCGATCAAGTAGGCGAGGTACAGATCGACGAACCTGCACACGAAGCGAATGAAGTCGGGTTGCTCACGCAGGCTCGCCTCCACCTGGGGAAAGAGCTGCTTGGCCTTTTCGCGAAAGACTTGCGCAAACAACTCATCCTTGCTGCGAAAGTGATAGTGCAGCATCGCCTTGTTGATTTGGGCGCGGTCGGCGATCGCCTGAGTGCGCGAACGGTCGTAGCCGCGCGCCAGGAACTCCGCTTCGGCGGCAGCCAAAATGCGCTGTTTGGTGTCGGCATCGGCGTCGCTCATCATCTTAACCACATGGTTCAACCATCTGGTTAATGCGACATCCGGGCCTGGTTGTCAAGAGCTCGGCGATGGGCGGCGAAGGCGGCTACTCGCGCTTCAATTGGATCGCGCGACTACCGGTCTCGCCGGGGGCGAGTTGAAACGCGGTTAGTGAGCCGTGCCGCTCGAGTCGGATGCGGATGAGGGAGGCGTCGCCGGGGTCGCCGACATCTTCGTGCCAAACCGCTTCAGCGAGCAGGATTGTTGGCGTGCGCTGCACCACACGAGTCAGGCAAAATTCCTGAATCAGACGCGTACCGCTCACGATCCGGTCACTCCGGATCTCGAAGTCTCCGTACTGCTCGCTCACGAATGCCGCGTTTTCGGCGATGGTCTTGCGCTCCCAGTCGCTGGCATTGGCGGGTATGGGGATTGCGATGCTCTCCGGCACGACCACGTAGTGACCCGCGAAGTTGCCAGTGCTCTGCGAACCGCAACGTTGGAAGCCGTCGACCAGCGCGCGCTGTTCAGAAGCGAGCCCGATGAGTCCAGGCGTAACGCTCGATTCCGAGATCCAGCGCGAGACCGGGGCGTAACTTTGCCACAACGCAGCCAACCCGAGTGCGAGCAACGCGAGCGCCACGCTGATCGCCCCCGGCTCGTGCAGCACGCTGGCGCGCGCCCACTGCGCCGCAAGGTAGCGGCCAAACTGACGCCGCTTCATGCTGCTCGGCAAGAGACCCCAGGTGCGAATCCCCTCCCTCAACGCCTCGCGCGCGGCGACCTGGTCGCCCGTGCGGGCGTGCGCGCGCGCGATCCGTGTGTAGCCCGAGACGTCCGAACTGTTGTCGGCGAGGTAGTGCTCGTAGGCGTCGAGCGCGCCGTCCCAGCGCTTCAGAGCGGCCAAGGCATCGCCCGCAACCACATAGGGCAACCCATAGCGCACGCGCGGATCGAGCTCGACCGCACGCACGAGAGGGGCAAGCGCCGCTTCGTGCCTCCCGACGCGATGGAGCGCCAGCCCGAACAGATAGAGCAGTTCTGGATCGTCCGGAGCGAGCGCGAGCCCCTCTTCGATCAGAGGCAGCGCGGCGCGTGCGCGCAGACCCTCCAGATAGATCACGGCGAGATCACGGCGAGCCGTGATGTTGGCGCGGTTCAGCTCGACTTGACTGCGGAGGCTACGGGCGCGCCCCAAGAGCCGAAACAACGCCCCGGGCCGCGGAATGAAGCGCCGCAGCACGAGCAGCACCACGAGCCCCACCAGCAGGGCCTTCCGCTCAAGTGCATACGAGAAAAAGATCCACGCAAGATAATACGTAAGGTAACTATCCACCGTCCCACCCATTTGCCGACAAGCCCTGCAGAAAGCAAGCAGGCGGCGCACGACGCATGCCCATGCATCGGACGGGCGCCGGCCCCGCGCTGACGTTGGTGGTGCCGCCGAATCCCGACTCCCACAACGTTGCGTGTGAGCTCGTGGAAGCTCCCTCTGGATCGCGCGAGCACACGTGGGACTCCTCAGAGACAGACACGGGTGCCCCAGCGGGGCGACGCGGTGCGCGGCGTGGCGTCCGTTTCTGAAGCGTTTGAGCGCTGGCAGCTGGCACGCGCACTGCATTGAAGCGTGCCGCACCCGCCGCGCTGGCGGCACCTCAATGGAGAAACAAATGCTGCGTTGGAATATACCCTTTACGATGCTCGCTCTCACACTCGTCGCTTGCGGGGGCTCGGATCGGCACGCAGATACCCCCGCCAATGCCAATGACTCCACGGGCGGAATGGGATCGCCTCCGAGCGACCCTCAGCCTAGTCCCTCGCCGACGGACGACAGCGCAGCGCCGCCGGATGCTCCGCCTTCCGGTACCACGGCCCCCGGCAGCCCTCCGACGAGCTCGTTCGTACCCGCTCCGCACGAGAGCGATGCCGCGCTCTTGGCGTCGCGCGCCTATATTTCGAGCGAGTATCCGGCTTCAGCTGGTAACGGCAGCGGCACGGGCGGGCATTCGATGACCTCGGCAGGTGGCACAGCCGGGCATTCGTCGATGACCTCGGCAGGTGGCAGCGGCGGGCGCTGAGGGCCGAGCACTGCGTGCGTGTCTTTCGCGCCATTGATGGCGACTCGGCGATCGGTATCGCGCGAGAATACCCATCACGCGCAAAGTTGCCTCACTGCGCTCGCGCACGAGCTGCGCATTCTGTGGTTCCGCGACGAGCCAAGCGCGCTCGCGTACGTCATACTCGCCGCCCCGTTGCCGCGCCAAAGCATGTCGACCCCTACTAGCCACCCCTCGTCGCTCACTGCCACCGCCAGCTGGCTCAAAGGCGGCGGCGAGATGGGCGAGCGAATTCGTGCCTTCGATTGGTCGCAAACTGCGCTTGGGCCGCTCGCAACCTGGCCGAGCGCACTAAAGACGATCGCGAGCACGCTGCTTCACTCGCGACACCCAATGTTCTTATGGTGGGGGCCAGAGCTGATTCAACTGTACAACGACGCTTACCTGCCAAGCTTCGGTGTGGGCAAGCACCCGCTCGCGCTAGGGCAACGCGGACGCGAGTGTTGGCAAGAGATCTGGTCCGTGATCGGACCGCAAATCGACGACGTCTTGCTGCGAGGCAAGCCCTGTTGGCACGAGGACGCGCTGGTCCCAATCTTCCGCAACGGCGCGCTCGAAGACGTATACTGGACTTACGGCTATTCGCCGGTGTTCGACGACGCTGGCTGCATCGCCGGCGTCCTCGTGGTGTGCACGGAGACCACCGGGCGCGTGCTGGCCGTGGAGCGAGAGCACGCCGCCCGACGCGAAGCCGAGTTAGAGCGCTCCCGGCTGCGCCGGTTCTTCGAGCAAGCGCCGGCCGGCATTTGCATCCTGAGCGGGCCCGACTTCGTATTCGAGTTCGCCAACGAGCTCTATTGTCGCATGGTCGGCCGCAGCGACTTGCTCGGAAAGCCGCTGCTCGATGCGCTGCCCGAACTGCGCGGGCAGGGTTACGACGACCTCCTGCGCCAGGTGCTGTGCAGCAACGAAACCTTCGTGGGCAAGGAGACGCAGGCGCAGCTCATGCGCAAGGACCGCGCGAACGGCACCTCTGAAAGTGTGTTTTTCACCTTCATCTACAGTCCGGTGTGCGATCTGGCTGGGGTCACCGAGGGGGTGGCCGTGTTCGCGCTCGACGTCAGCGAACAGGTCGTGGCGCGGCGCCAGGCGGAGGAGCTCGCACGTCAGGTTCAAAAGAGCGAGGCCGAGTTTCGCACGCTGGCAGAGTCGATTCCGCAGCTGGCCTGGTCGGCTCAGCCGGACGGCTATGTCGATTGGTACAATCGCCGATGGTACGAGTACACGGGCACGACCTTCGAGGAAATGAAGGGCTGGGGCTGGCGACGCTTACACGACGCCGGGTTCGTCGATGAGGTGGAACGTCGCTGGGCCACGACGCTCTCGAGCGGCGTCGACTTCGAGATGGAGTTTCCGCTGCGGCGCAGCGACGGCGCGTTTCGCTGGCACCTGACGCGCGCAGTTCCGTTGCGCGATGAATCAGGCTGCATCGTGCGCTGGTTCGGGACCAACACCGACATCGACGATACCAAGCGCGCCGAGGCCGAGCGGAGCGCGCTGCTCGCGAACGCACAGACCGAGCGCGCCCGCGCCGAAATCGCGAACCGCGCGAAGGATGAGTTCCTGGCCACTGCCTCACACGAGCTGCGCACACCGTTGAATGCGATCCTGGGCTGGGCGCGACTTTTGCGCAGCGGGCAACTCGACGCCAGCGGCTACTTGCGCGGCGTGGAGACGATTGAGCGCAACGCGCGCGCCCAAGTGCGCTTGATCGAAGACATCTTGGATGGCTCGCGCATCATCACCGGCAAGCTGCACCTCGAAATCCGCTCGCTCGACATGACGCAGCTGGTGCAGGCTGCGCTCGACGCCGTGCGTCCGGCGGCCGAAGCTAAGGGCATTGCGCTCACCCTCGAGCTCGACCCCGAGGCGGCGATCATGAGTGGGGACCCGGAGCGACTGCAGCAGGTGGTCTGGAACCTGGCGAACAATGCCATCAAATTCACTCCTAAAGGTGGGGCCGTGCACGTGCGACTCGGGCGCGTCGAGAGCGACATCGAGCTCAGCGTGGCCGACTCGGGGCAGGGCATCGATCTCGACTTTTTGCCGCACGTTTTCGAGCGTTTTCGACAGGCCGAGGGCAGCACGACGCGACGCCATGGAGGCCTCGGTCTCGGGCTCGCGCTGGTGCGGCATT
Organism: Sorangium sp.; assembly: GCA_019695485.1. Lineage (GTDB taxonomy): Bacteria > Myxococcota_A > Polyangia > Polyangiales > Polyangiaceae > PMG-095. Next base: position 1,412 of record JAEUAF010000251.1, on the reverse strand, counting down.
TGGTCGAGGCACACGGCGGCACCGTGCGCGCCGAGAGCCCTGGTCCGGGGCTGGGCGCGACCTTCAGCGCGCGCTTGCCCGTCCGAGCCGTCACCGACAAGCGCCCCGACTCGGTGCGTCCGACGCCGCTCCCGAACGAAGAGCAGCCCTTTACCGCCACCACGCTGAGCGGCATTTCCGTGCTGGTGGTCGACGACGAAGCCGACGCGCGCGACCTGGTGGCGACGGTGCTGAGGGCCAAGGGCGCCGAGGTCACTACGGCGCCCAACGCCAAGCGCGCGCTCGAGCTGTTGGCGCTGTCGATGCCGACCGTGCTGATCAGCGACATTGCCATGCCAGAGCTCGACGGTTACGAGCTCATCCGCTGCGTGCGCGCGCTCGATCCAGCCGGCAGTAAGCTGCCAGCGATCGCCCTCACCGCCTACGCACGGCAGGAAGACCGCCGCCGAGCGCTCGAAGCCGGCTTTCAGACCCACGTTGCGAAGCCCGTCGAGCCGAACGAGCTTTTACGCGTGGTAGCCAGCGTCGTGCAATACGCACAGCAAGGCGCCGCGGGTGCCGCTCCGACGGCCGATTCGCCGCGCGCGAACACGATGCTCAAGCTGGAGAAGCTCTTGCGCAGCCAGGGAGTGGCTGCCGCGCTGCGCTTCCTCAACAATCGCACTTCCCACCGTTTCACGGCGATTTTCGAGTTCGACGCCGAAATGCTACGAAACCTCCACCTGGTCGATGCCGAGCAGCCCGAGGTCAAGACGGGTAAGGATCTCCCGCTCTCCCAAGCCTATTGCTCGATTATCGCCGAGAGCGCGCGAACCTTCACCACAGCGGATTCTCGACGGGACGATCGCCTGCGCAACCACGCCGCCCGCGACACGCTCATCTCGTACTGCGGAGTCTTGCTACGCGACGAGGATGGGCACCACTTCGGCACGCTCTGCCACTTCGATCATGTCGCCTGTGACGTGCCGCTGCTGGAGCTGCCGCTGATGGAGGGCGCGGCCTCGCTGCTGCTCCGCGAGATCCTCGAGGCGCGACGGGCTGCGGAACCGAGCTCGGGCGCGAGTGGCCCCTGAGCGGCGCGCGGCCGCCGGAATCACTTTCCAGGCAGCTCGCGGTGCAGGTCATCGGGCGTAGAGGGGGGTCGACGCGGGCGCATCCAGGCGATGCTCAACACATAGCCGACGACGATCGCCACAATCACCCCGAGCAGCGCAAAGCCCGGTCGCTGTCCGCTCAGAGCAAATGCGAACGCGAGCAGCGGAAGCAGCATCAGGATGGTGAGGCCTTTCCAGTGTCGATTCATGGTGCCCGTTCTTTCGTGAAGTGGAACACGCCGCGGCGCGTTGCAAGCTCCGCAGCGAGCAACGCAAACGACATGCCAATCTGAATACGCGAGCAGCGATCCTTCCCGC
>JAEUAF010000149.1 GCA_019695485.1 Sorangium sp. | reverse complement strand
CCACACCCTGCGCAAGGCGACAACGCGCGAGCCTGGGGTGGGACGTGGCCCCTGTTCAACGATCCCGCGGGCGCTCCCTTTCCCGACAATCCCAAACACGCCGTCACGCCCTTCCGTCCCCAGAACTCTGACCTCGAAACGCTCGAGGGGCGCGACGACTACCCCGAAAGCACGCAGCAGGCCGAGCAGGACGCTCAACGGCTGCGACAGTCCGCGCCGCCTCCCGCTCCGGAATGGCTGCGCGCGGCGCAGGCCATGGTGGATTGGCTGCAGCAACGGATCTTACGCGGGGATCTAGGCCCCATCGAAGAGGCTACGATCTCTCGCACTTGGGCCGCGTTTTCGCTAGCAGGGGTCTCCGAGCCACAAACTCTGCGCGTGGCGCACCTGGTGAGCCGAGCGCACCACGCCATTCGCGAAACACCGCGCGGTGCGGTCGAACTACAGGCAGCGCTGCTCGATTGTGCGGGCGTACTGCACCGAAACCTGCCGAGCGCCATTCGCGAGCGCATGTCGCTCGAGCGCACGACGCAAGTCGTACGCAAGCTGAAGGGCGAAGCGGACCATTGGGCGGCAGTCGTTGAAGGCACGAGTGAGCTGCTCGGCTGGAAGGACTACGCCCGCATGCACGCGGCCGTCATCTTACGCGCGCTCATCGAACGGGGTCCTCTGAAGTGACGATCGACGAACTCAAGTTGAAGCTCGACGCGCTCGATGATGAGCTCTTGGAACTGCTCGACCGCCGCGCGCACGCCGAGCGCGCCTTCGCCCAAGCGCGACGCGACGTCGGCCTGTCGAGTCACGACCCGGAAGGCGAACGCGCGACCCTCGAACGACTCGAGCAGGCGCTCGGCACGCGTCCGGACGCCGCCTTTCCTTCGGCCAATCTGCGCAGTGTGTTTCGCGAGATCATCGGCGGCTGCGTCGCCAGCGAAGAGCCGGAAAGCGTCGCCTATATGGGCCCCCCGGGGACGTTTTCTCACATCGCCGCGCATGCCGCCTTCGGCCTCGGCGCTCGCTACGTGGAGACCGTCACGATTGGAGCGGTGTTGGACGCCGTGGCGCGCGGCGCGGTGACCTTCGGAGTCGCCCCGATCGAAAATTCGACCGAGGGAGGCGTGACCGCCACGCTCGACGGCTTCCTCGAGTTCGACGTGATGATTCAGCGCGAATTCGTGATCGCGGTGACCCAGTGCCTGCTTGGTCGACAGCGCGACCTCTCCAAGATTCGCCGCGTTTATTCGCATCCTCAGCCGCTCGCACAGTGTCGCGCGTGGCTCGCCAAGCACCTCCCGGATGCGGAAGTGATGAGCTCCTCTTCGACGGCTGCCGCGGCCGGCGAAGCTGCCCTCGACGACTCAGCCGCCGCCGTTGGCAGCAGGCTCGCGGCGGAGCTCTACGGTCTCGAGCTCATCCGCGAGAGCATTCAGGACCGCGCCGAGAACGCCACGCGCTTCGTAGTTTTGGCGAAGAGCGACGCGGAGCGCACAGGCAAAGACAAGACCAGCCTGGCGTTCTCCGCTGCGCACGTCCGCGGCGCACTGCGGCGGGCGCTGGAGATCTTCGACGACGAGGGCCTCAACCTGACCCGCATCGAGTCCCGGCCCGCCGTCGGCCGACGCTGGGAATACGTATTTTTCACCGATGTCGAGGGCCACCGCACCGATGAAAGTGTGGCCAAAGCCATCGATCGGCTGCGCCACACCTGTTCGATGGTGCGCGTCCTGGGCAGCTATCCGCGCGCCGAATCCGCCTAGTTTGCGGGTTCGGGTGTAGACTCGCGGCCGCATGTGGCTCGGAAAACTTGCCGGCTATTTCCTGCGTGGCGCGTTGGTCACCGCACCCATCGCGCTCACGCTCTACATCATCCTCGGCCTACTCGCGGCCGTGGATCGCCTCCTCCCTGTGGGGATCCCAGGGCTCGGCCTACTGCTCACGCTGACCATCATCACCTTGGTCGGCGTGGCCATGTCCAATGTGGTCGGTCGCAGTCTGGTAGAGGGAACCGAACGGCTTCTGACCAAGGTGCCGCTCGTCAAGCTCGTGTACTCGTCGATCAAAGACTTGGTGGGCGCCTTCGTCGGCGACCGGCGCAGTTTTGACCGCCCGGTTTCGGTGCGTCCGTCGAAGGAAAGCGACGTACGCATGCTGGGCTTCATCACGCGACAGGGGCTCGCTGCGCTCGGCCTGCCAGGTCACGTCGCCGTATACCTACCCCAGTCTTATAACTTCGCTGGATTGCTATTGATCGTACCCGCCGATCAGGTCGACGCACTCGATGTATCGAGCGGAGAATTGATGACGTTCCTGGTCTCGGGCGGTGTATCCGGCCTGGGCGTCGGTCAATCCTTGCTGCCTCCGCCGTCGCGCTGAACGCGAAGCGGGTCGAGCTCAAGCGCGTGGGCGAACACTGGTCCGACGCACCGACTCGACGATGTCGTTGACGACGGCCTGCTCCAACCCGAGCAACAGCCCAAGCTGAATCAGCACGCGCCGCTCGGATAGGGTCTCTTTGCCGTCCGCTTGCACCAGCAAGGCGGCGTTCGCGAACAGGAGCTCGCGGTCCTCATCGGACAAGTCGCCGACCGGGATGTCCTCCTCGAGCGTGCGGCGGGTCTCCGCATACTCGAGGATTTCCTGCTCCTCCTCGTCGCTAGCAGCGAACCCGGAGAGCAGGCCTTCGATGACGCTGGTCTCAGCCGACTCCATACGCCCGTCGGCCCACGCCACGGCTACCAACGACTTGAGGATGTTCTTTTCAGCGGGCGACACAATGTTCTCATCGTCGTCCGACCGGGGCGGGACAGCAACTCTTTTCCCTTCGCCAGTTTGCCTGCCAATTTCCTGGCGGCGAAGCCCAGTAGGCCTCAGTACCGGTAGAGCTCCGGCTTGTAAGGCCCGTCGGGCGAAACGCCTAGATAGTCGGCCTGTTTCTGGTTCAGTCGATCGAGCTTGACGCCGAGCTTGCCCAAATGAAGCCGCGCAACCTGCTCGTCGAGCTTCTTCGGTAGGAGGTGCACCCCTATTGGCAGCGACTCACGGAATAGCGCCAGCTGGGCGAGCACCTGGTTCGTGAAGCTCGTGCTCAT
>JAEUAF010000141.1 GCA_019695485.1 Sorangium sp. | reverse complement strand
CTACACCGACGTGAGCAACGGCGGCCTGTCGACGTTGTCCTTCACGGGCGGCACGGGTGAAGCAGTCAGCGTGAACGGCGTGGGCTTTCAATCGACGAAGTCGATCGAGGTGTCGTACACTTTCGATCAGGGAACGCTGAGCTATCAGCCGTTCGTCGGGCTGGGCGTGTCGGTCGGTAGTAGCTCGTCACCCCTCGATCTCTCGACCTACAAAGGCATCGCCTACACGTACCAGGGCGGCGCCCATCGCGTGCAGTTGCAGACCCCCGAGGTCCTCGACTACGACTTTTACGGCGTCAACCTGCCGGCATCGAGCAGCTGGAAGACGGTAATTCTGCCATTTTCGAGCTTCACTCAGGATTCTTGGGGCGTGCAGGTGGGATTCGAGCCGAGTCACATCCTCTGTGTGGACTACTTGATTCGCGGTGAGACCGGCGGCAGCGGCAAGCTTTCACTCGATGATCTGATCGTCGTCAAGGCTGCCGGCAGCACGACGCCAGACATGACCGTGAATCCTCCGGCCCCGCCGGCTGACGGCGTGATCGACTCCGTGACCGTCTCGAACCCGCTGCAAGCGAAGGCTATGCAGTACCTGAACCGCGGCTACAACTTGACGAATTGGCTCGAGCAAGGGCGCTTCTCCGGGTTCACTTATGACGAAAGCTTCGTCGAGAAGCTCGCGGCTGCCGGCTTCAAGGGCCTGCGCTTGCCCATCGACCTCGACCTCTACGTGGACGCGACGTCGGGCACCGGCGACGCGCTGAGCGTCAGCGTGAGTCCGGATCTGTTCGAAGTGTTGGATGCGTTCGACAGCTGGACCCAGGCACACGGCTTGTCCCTGACCATCGATTACCACCAATACTCGACGTTGCCCGACAAGGCCGATCCCGACTCCGTTGCTACGGCGGTGCAGCTCTGGGGCAAGGTTGCCGAGCACTTCGCGTCGAACCCGCGCGAGGACCTGTTTTTGGAGCTCTTCAACGAGCCCGAGCTGTCGTTCGCCGGCACGGATCCCACGCAGGCCGAGTGGGGCGCCATCGCAGAGCGGATGATCGCTCAGATCCGGGCCACGGACACCGCGCACACCATCATCTTCGGCGACACCAACTGGTACGGCATCGACACGCTCACCAAGCGCACGCCGTTCGCCGACGACAACATCGTCTACTCGTTTCACGACTACGACCCCTTTATCTTCACCCACCAAGGCGCGTCGTGGGCCAACATGGCGTCGACGCGCAATCTGCCCTACCCCTACGACCCAGCGCGCTGGTCGGAGTACTTCTCCGATCTTGGCTTCAATTCTTCGATGGATGCCTGGATCCTGAGCTCCGCCAGGAACTACTACCGCGACGGGAATCGCTCCGCGCTCCGGAATCGAATCCTGGATGCGAAGCGCTGGTCGGTGAAGAACAACGTGCCGGTGATTTGTAACGAGTTTGGCGCCTACGATGGAAGCTCGCGACTCGAAGACCGCGCGCGCTATTATACCGACTTGATCGGGATCTTCGCGGAGCTCGAGATCCCTTGGCAGCACTGGTTCATGATCATGGACGCGAGCGGGAACGTCGTTCCCGAGTATCGCGAGGCCATGAAGCTCGGGCAGTGAGCGCCGGTCGCTCGGGCGCGCCGCCGACGGCCCGGTGATTTGCCGAGATTTACCGCTTCCGGCAATTGTCCGGAAAAGAGCCGGAAAGCTAGAGGGAACGCGCGGCCCTGCAAGATGCCATCCACCGAATGATGGCCGTCGACCACCGCCGCGGGCTCCCTCGCGACGCTTCCGCCTTTCTTGAGTCCATGCCCGCGGCCTATGCGCGAGCCTTCACGCACACGGAGATCGCGGCGCACGCCAACATCGTGGCGCGACGCGGGGGACGCTCGGCGCACGCGGAGGCCTGCCTGAGCAGCGCAGGGCTCACCGTCGTGTGCGTCGTTGCCGATGACCAGCCGGGGCTATTGTCGTTCGTGACGGACGCGCTGTTGGTGCACGGTTTGAACGTCGAGAGTGCGCACGTCTACTGTCGATCGAAAGCGGACGGCAAGCTCGAGGCGGTCGACTTCTTTTGGCTCAAGCCTGCGCTGGAAGGTGACGTCGATGCCAGCGTCGATGCTGCGACGCTGGCCGACTTCGCTCAGACCTTACACGAGCTCATCGTCGAAAATCAAAACGCCCCACTGGCGAGTCGGGAGCGGGATACGATTCCCGTGCCGCGCGTCAAGCCTACACGCATCTACTTCGATATCGAGGCCATCCGTCGGGGGGAGTTCGTGCTGGTCGCGCAGGTGCCCGACTTTTCCGGGCTGCTGTTCGCCATCTCGAGCGCACTGCATGGACAGGGCGTGCGCATCGAAGCCTCCGAGATTAGGACCGAAGGCGGCATCGCCAAAGACTACTTCTACCTCGCCAACGCCAGTTCGGCGCCGATGGATGGGGAGCGGCTCTGCGACATCCAGCAGGCGGTGCAGGTGGCCGTGACGGCGGCCGTGTCACGCGGCTAAGCTGGCGGCGGCGCCCAGCGGCTGTGGCGTCGAAGCGCCATGAGCGACCGCAGTCTTTCCCCAGTGCCCTTCGATGGAGCCGAGCATCTCGGCTTTCGCTGCAAGGGTTGTGGGGAGTGCTGCAAGCGTCTACGCGTCGTCACCACCCATCTCGATCTCAAGCGCTTGAGCGCCGCGACGGCGCTGCCCGCGGACGAACTCGTGATGTGGCTCGGTCCTGACGAAGTCGACATGGAGGGCGAACCGGAGACCTTCGTCGAGCTGTCGTGCGGGCGTCGGCTGATGGTGCTGGCCGAGCGGGCCGGCGCGTGCCGCTTTCTCGGTGCCGACCAGCGCTGCACGGTTTACGCGGCGCGGCCCGAGGACTGTCGGCTGTTTCCGTTCGATCCCGAGCTCGCTGCGGACGGCGGCCTGGTTCGTTTGCGACTCTTGCCGCTGGCCGGCTGCGAGTCGGATTCTCGCACGACGCTCGCCGCACGCGAGCTAGCTCAAGCGCATGCGCGTCGCTTGCGCGAGCTCGAAGAGTATCAGTCGCTCGTCAGCCACTGGAATCGGCGCGCCAAACATCGCCGGCGACTTGGGCGGCGCGTTGGGAGCGCTGACGAGTTCTTGGCTTTCCTGGGTTGCGCGTAAAGAGGCCTTCGAGTCGACTGGCCGTACGCGTCGAGAAAGCGAACCGGTCCTTCTGATTCGGCGATTTCGAAGAACCCAGCCAAGCTTTGCCCGCGCTCGGGTTCGAACCTACGAGTCAACCGGCTTGGTGACTCTTCTTTCGATCTGGCCGAGCTTGAGCCGGCCCTGTGGGCAGTGTACATGAGTGGACGAAGGGCGCGGGCCATTTGGTGGAATCTGGGCTCGCCGCTGGCAGAACGCATGCGGAGCATCGTCGTCGTTGGTTTGGTGCTGTTCTTTGCTGGGCTCGGTTGTCAGGGGCACCGAGCGCCCAGCATTTCTCCGAGCGTCACGTTCGCGGAGCTGCGCACGATCAAGGGTGCGCCGCTCGTGCGCGCTCCCGGAGAAGCCACGCGAGCCCCCTATCCGCGCGAGCGCTTGCTGGATGGCTCGCGAGTGACGCTGGACAGCGGTGCGCTCACCTGGATGAGGCGCGACGCTGGCGCGATTTGGCTGATCGCGGGCCCAGCGGATTTCACGCTGCATGCGGACAATCTGGACGTGGCGTTTGGGCGCCTATTCGTCGACAGCGAACTCGGCGGTCCGGTCGAGCTCAGCACGCCGCGCGGAAAAATAGAGCTCTCGGAAGCGCGCGTGAGCATCGATGTCGGACGCGACGGCAGCGTGAGCGCCTATGTGCTCCGCGGGTCCGTGCGAGCCGGCAATCGGGAGCGCGTCGGCGCGGGCGAATTGCTCACTTGGGAAACGAGCGGTGCGCTGCGGCGCGAAGCCAGTCGGGTTTGGGACGACTGGACCGGTGGGCTGGCGACCGCGGATCCCGCGGCGGAGCCGGCTCCGTTCGGCGTCGGTACGGTGGGGGCTCGCAAGCCGGGCGACCGCGGACAGCCGCGCTCCTCGCTCGTGATTCAGCGCCTCGACGTCAGGGTCACGATCGATCGCGATTTTGCGCTGACTGAGGTGGACGAGACCTTCGTCAATCCGACCAGCGATGACGTCGAAGGGCTATTCAGTTTTCGAACGCCTCCCTCGGCGGTCTTGTCGCGTTTCGGCGTCGACCGCAACGGGGGCATCGTGTGGGGGCGCATTCAAGAAGCGCGCGCCGCCGTCAAACAATACGAGAGCAACGTCTACGCCGGGTCGCAAGAAGAGCCGGCGCTCTTGCAGTGGGTCGGTAGCGGCGTCTACAGCGCGCGGCTCTTCCCCATTCATCCCGGCGAGACGCGCCGCGTGGTGACGCGCTACGGCGAGTGGCTGTCGCGCCAAGGGGCGCTCGGCGAGCGGCGCCTATACGTCTACCCGATGGCCGCCGAGGGCGCGCGCGCCTCGTTGCCGCGCATCGAAGAATTGCGCTTCACGCTCGACCTCACGCGCTCTGGCGCGCTCCGCGTGCGCTCGGGGATGGGCGGCAAGCGTCAGGGCAATCAGATCGTCGTCAAGGCCTTCGACTTCGTTCCCCGTGCGGATCTGTCGGTGGAGCTTTTCGACAACGGGCAAAGCGCGCCGGTCGCCTACCGCGCGCCGCATCGGCTGGCCGCCGAAGATGTGGTCGACGGTGCAAGCTCCGACTTTGCGAGTGTCGTCGCGCGCGAGGAGGCGGACTACGTGGCGCTGCCGCTGCGCGCCTTTGGGAACGCCGCGCCGTCCCCGCCGGGAATCGACGTGGGCATCGTCATCGACACCTCGGCGGCGACGGAGCCGGCGGCGCTCGCGCTGGCGCGCAGCATGGCAAGCTCGCTCCTCGCCGAGCTCGGGCCTGAGGACCGCGTGGCGTTGTGGGCAGGGGATGCGACTCTACGCGGCGTGGCCGCGGGTAGCGACACTCTGGGCCCGATCGACGAGGCCAAGCGGCGCGCGTATCTCGCAGGGCTCGCCGCGGTCGAGCGCGGTGGTGCTACCGACCTCGGCGCGCTGTTGACCGAGGCCGCGAGTAAGCTCGACCCCAAGCGGCGCGGCGCCGTGATCTACGTCGGGGACGGGCTGCCGTCCGTCGGTGAATTGGCGCCCAAATCACTGCGCGAGCGTCTCGCGCGCCTCGGGCCCGAGGTGCGAATTTTGGCGGCCGGCATCGGGAGCCAGCCGAACCTCGCGCTCCTCGATCGCCTGGTGCGCGGCGCGCCGGTCGAACGCGTGGCCGATGCCTATGGGGCTGCAGAGGCCGCGCTGCGCTTGCTCGAGGCCGCCAGTCGGCCGCTGTGGATTGGCGCGCAGGTCGACTTTGGGTCAGGCGTAGAGCGCGTGCTGCCGCGCGAATTGCCCGCCATTTCGGCGGACGATAGCGTGCTCGTGGTGGGGCGTCTCAGCGGCAAAGCGCCGACGACCATCACGCTGCGCGGCGCTGCCGGGAGCGTCACGCGCCCGCTGCGCGTCGAACAGCTCACCGATTTTGGAGATCTGCGGCGACGCTGGGGAGAGGGGCGGCTCAGCGAACTCCTCGCGGAGGGCGCGGGTCGCGCGTCGCTGGTCGAAGTCGCGCGCCGGTTTGCGCTGGTCTCGCCGTTCACGGCGCTCTATGTGCCGACCGAGCGTGAACAAGCTTCACCGGAGCTAGCTTCGGTGGGTCCCGTGACGCCCGCCGTCGCCAAGCGCCGCCGCTGGAAACCGTGGTCGCAAGGCGGGGAGGACTCGATGGCGCCCGGCCTTGCGAGCTTTGCGTTGCGCGCCGCTTCGGCGCCCGCGAGCAAAGAAGGCGGCACAGGTACGCGCGCCAAGGGCGAAGCCGCGCCCGAGCCTGCGCTACAAAAAGCCGCTGCGGCGACCAACTGGGATGGCAAGGCCGACAAGGATGCGCAACGTCCGGTCGCCGAGGAACAAGCCTTCGGTATGGCGGGCATTCAGCCTAGATTTGGCGGAGCAACAGCCGCCGAAGCGCCCGCACCCGCGGCACCGGCACCCGCGGCGAGCGCTGCTGCGCAACAGCCGCGCGGGCTGTCCGCCACGGGGAACATGTTTGACGCTGAGCCGTCCGCCGCCAGCAAGCCAGTGGCTCCAGCGCGAGCGGGAATGGGACTGGAAGTTACAGCGAAGCGAGCTTCGGGCGGCGGGCTCGCTGGGCTCAGCGCGCTGAGTCGCCGCGAGCCGGTCGCGACGGGATCAATCGGCGCGTCGCATCTTGGCGCGGGTGCTCGAGGCAACGCAACCATCGGCGCGCCGATCCATGTAGGCGGCATCATCCCGAATGCGGCGCGCGTCGTGGCCGGGTTTCGCGCCGGGTTTCGCGCTTGCTATCTGCGTGCGCTGAACGAGGATTCGAGCGCCGAGGGCAGCGTGCGGATCACGGTTTCAGTTGGCCCTACGGGTGCCGTCACGAACGCGAGCCTGCTCCCCAGCGGAAGCCTACCCGAGAGCCTTACAGATTGTATGCGGGCGCGCGCGCGCGCCGCTCAGTTCGACCCTCCGGGAGACGTGCCGGCCGCGGTGGTGTTTAGTGTCACCTTGACGCCACCCGAGTCTTCGGAGGAGAGCCCTGCGGCACCGCCCAGCGTGGCTCAAGCGCGCACGCCGGCGCCGCCCGTGAAAGCCGTGCCGAGCCCCGAGAAGCCGCCGGTCGAGCCAACGTTGGGGCGGGTGCATCACGAAGCGCGCCCTTGCAGTCTTGCCGCTGATTTGCCGCTCGCAGAGCGACGCGTGTTGTGGCGCGAGCGCTTGACGATGGCCCACTCGGCCACACTGGCGCTGGCCGTGTACCGCGGTGCGCTCGACAGTTGCGAAGCGACGCGCTGGGACGAGCGGGCACTCCTGCTCGTGTCGCTGGTCGACCGCTTGCCGTCGATTCGCGATCGCGTCGAGCTCTGGCGCGCGCTGCTGCAGCTGAGTCCGGCGGCCGCGGACGCGGTTTACCGCTTCTTGACGCTGCGCGTGCAAACCGCCGAGGATCTGAAGGCGCTTCACGACGCGCTGGGACTCGAGCGCATCGACCCCACGATTTTGGCGGCGCTCCTCAAAAAGGCGCGTTCGGCGACGGAGCGGCTGTCGCTCCTGCGCGCGGCCGCCGAGCGCTTCAAAGACGACACCGAGCTCGCCTTGCTGGTGCTCGCGGCCTACGAAGACGCGCACGACGACGCAGGCGGTCGCGCCTTCGCTCGCGGTCTGCGCCGGCGCGTCGACGCCACGGCTCACGTGCGCACTCAGGTGGGTGAGTACTACTTGCGCCTCGCCGCGGCTAGCAGCGGAGCCCTCGCCGAGCGCGATCGGCAAGAGGCGCGGCGTACGTTTGGGGAGCTAGTGGAATTCGCGCCGGAAGATCCGTTGGCGCGCCGTCGCCTGGGTGATCTGTTGCGTGCGCACGGTTGGTACGAGGAGGCGTCGCGTCAGTACGAGACGCTCAGCGAGCTGACTCCGGACGACGCGAGCGTGCAGCTCTTGCGAGCGCTTGCGGCGAATGGCCTGGGCCGCGTGGAAGAGGCGGTGCGCTGGGCCGAAAAGGTGGCCGGCGCAGGCGCCGAGGATGGCTCGAGTCCAGTCGCGGTCGCAGCGCGCGCCGAGGCCAGCGTGTTTCTGGCCTGGGCCCGCAAGGACGCGCTCTCCGCGGGTCGAAAGGACGAAGCCGCGCGTTTGCTCGCTCGGGCATTGCGACTCGCAGCACGAGACGGCGCGAAGGTTCGCTTCATTCTGACCTGGGCACACCCTGAATTGCGTCCCGCCCTCTGGACCATGGTCGGGGCCAACAGCATGCCGGCCGCCGACAACCTACCGCTCTACGGCGTCGCTCAGGCCTTCCTCCCCGTCGAGCCTGCGCCGGCTGTCGAGCTTCGGCTCGACCCCGAGGACGCCGCGAGCGCGGCGCGACTCGATGCGCGGGCGATGCTGACCGCCATTGTCGCCGAGGGCAGCGCCGAGGAGCGCATTGCTCGCCTCGAGCTAGCGTTCCGCGACGCTCAGGGGCGGCCGCTCGAGCGCGTGCAAGCACGCTTCGAGAACGGGGAACTCGTGCTCGCGACGCCCGTCGCAGTAAAGGTGCTGCCGTGATCTCGCCCAAGCCGTGGCAAGTGGGAGTCTTGGCGAGCGCGCTCATCGGCACGAGCGCTATTTTCATAGTCCGTTCGGCGCTGAAACCCACGCTGGCGATGCTCCCAGCGAGTGTGGGCGATCTGCACGCGCAGCACGCCCCGGTCGCCGTTCGAGCCAAGGATGTGCGCGGTCGGGTGCGCCTCGTCGACGGCGACGAGGTGTCGACGGGGCCCGATGGCCGCGCGCGCGTACGGCTCGATGACGGCTCCTTTCTGGTGGTCGACGAGAAGACGCACTTTGCGCTGCGCGGCGCTCGACTCAAGCTCTACGCGGGGCGGCTCTTCGTGCAGGGCAGCGCGAGCTCCCGCACCGAGGTCGAACTTGCCGACGTCGTGACCCAAGTCACAAGTAGCGCTGCGGCCTTCGACTTTGCGGAAGCGTCGGTCGCCAAGGTCTACTGCGCGCAAGGCGAACTCCTGCTCCGCACGGGGTCGCGCAAAGTGCGTGTCATGAGCGGTGAAACCGCCACGCTCGCCGCTTCCGGACCGAGCGTTCTGCCCGAGAAGGCGTTCGAAGATTGGACCGGCGGTCTCGCCGTGCCCTGGGCACAGGAGAGCGGCCAACGCGCGGCCATCCCAGAGGCGCGCGCCCAGGATCCGAGCGGGCTTGGCGCCCCGTTGGTGGTGCGTGGACAGCGAGTCGAGGTGTCGATCGAAGGTGAGTTCGCAGTCACGCACACCCGCACGAGCTACTTCAATGGTTCCGACGTCGCCGTGACGCCGGACGTGCGCGTGGCGCTGCCGTCCAGCGCGATTCTCTCGCGTGTCGCGTGGCACGCGGGCGCCGAGGAGAGCGAAGCGACGCTTCGCATTGCACGACCGGCTGCCGACGACGGCGGCGGCTTGACGAACACGCCGCGCCTCGAGTGGGCAGGGAACGGCTGGCTGCGCGGTGTGCTGCCGCCGGTCGAGAGTGGCGCGACCGTCGAGCTCGGGCTGACCTATGCCGAGTGGCTGCCCAGCCAAGGCGGACGTCGCAGCTATCGCTTCCCGCTGACGAGCAGCGACGAGCCGCCGCTGATTGGCGAGTTCGTGGCGGAAATCACGGCGGAGAGCGGTGACACCCACGTGCTTTCCACCAACGCTGGGGCGGAGCTCAAGGGGCGTCGCGTGGCGCTCACGCGCAGTGACTTCCGGCCCACTTCGGACTTGGTGGTCGAGCTCGAAGCCTCCCACGCGGCTCTGCGTCGCGCGCGCGCCTACGTCGCCGAAGCGCCCCCGGGCGAAGATCCGTACGTGCTGGTTCGCGCCGAAGTGCCCGATCGACTGGAGTCCGGCTTGAGTTTGGCCGTCGTGCTCGATACGTCGATGAGCGTGGGCGCGGGGACGCTCGAGACGGAGCGCGCCGTGCTCGACGCGCTGCTCGAGGGGCTCGGCGCTGCCGACGAGATCGTGGTGTTGGCCGCCGATCAGAGCGTTCGCGCGGTGGGCTCCGAGTTGCCGCGCGCGGTCACCCCCGCGCTTCGCAGCGAATTGCGCTCCGCGCTCGCGCTGCTGCGCCCGGGCGGCGCCTCGAACCTGGGGCTCGGTCTCGAGCGAGGCGCCGATTTGCTCGACGCGGACGCTCGCGGCAAAAAGAAGGGGTCGGGGGTGCTGGTTTATGTCGGTGATGGGCGGCCGACGATGGGCGAGACCGAAGCGTCGTCGTTGCGCCGGCGGCTTTCGGAGCGCAGCGCCAGAATGCCGCGACTGGCGAGCGTCGCGGTGGGCAGCGCGGCTGATCGCTTCTTTCTGGCCAGGTTGACCAGCGGAGTTGGCACCTCCTACGAGGTGCTGGATCGGGCGGATGCGGCGCGCGTGGGCGCGAACCTCCTCGCCGATGCGCTCGAGCCGACGTTGCGCGATGTCGAGTTCGAGCTCGGCCCGAGCGTAGATCGTGTGTACCCGCGCGACTCGCGGGTGAGCGTGGCGGGCTCGACGTTGAGCGTGGTCGGGCGTTTGCGCGGAACCTTACCGAGTCAGATCGCCCTCTCCTTTCAGAACGGGAGCGAACGCGTTCGTGAGCCGCGCGCTCTCGACAAGATGCCGCTTCCGCGTGGCGCGGACTTGGCACAGCGCTGGGCTACGGCCCGCATCGAAGAAATCACCGCGCGCGGAGACGGCCTCGAGCCCACGATTGCGCTGGCCTCGGCGGCTGGACTTCTGACGCCATGGACCGGCTGGTTCTGGGGGGCCGCCCCGAATGGCCCACCCGCGACGCCATTTGCGCGGCGCCTGCTCGAGCTGTCGCCCAAGCTCGACGCGCCGTTTTCGCGCTACCTCGAGCGGGAGCCGCATGGCGGCGCCGCGCTGCTCGAGCCCCCTGCGAGCTCCGGGGGCGGGGTTTCGCTGCGCGACGCAGCGGCCGCGGCGGTGCGCCGGATTCTGCGACAAGCCGCGCAATCGGTGCGCGCGTGTCGCGACGCGCGCGCCGCCGTCAGGCCGGACGTGCCTCAGACGTTCGCGATTGATTTGACGCTCGCCGACGACGGCCACGTAGTGCGCCTTCACGTCGTAGCAGGCAACGCGGACGAGCACGATGCGGTGCTCGAGCGTTGCGTCGAGGGCGTCGTGCGCAGTTTGCCGTACTTTGCGCTGGGGATTGGCGTCAGTGTCAACGAAACGCTGTCGGTGCCGGCGATCCGCGCTGCACGGCGCACGCAGTGCTCTCAGGCTTCTCGCCTATCGTTGCCGATTCGTCGCGCCGTCTGGCAAGCGCGCGAGCACGCGAGCGCCGAGGCGTTCGTCAAAGCGGCGCAAGCCTGTGAGCTTGCGAGCTTCACGGACAAGCGTGAATACCTGTTGTTGATGCTGGAGGCGAATCCGTCGGGCGGCGCGCGGCTTGGCGTCGTCAAAGCGCTCGACGAGCTCGGCGAGACGGACGCTGCAAGCTTCATTCGCAAGGAGACCCTGCGGCGCGTCGCAAGCTTTGCGGAGCTCGAGGAGCTCAGTCGCGCCATCTTGGCAGATGAGCCGAACATCGAGGGCGAGTTTCAGAAGGCGTATGCTGCTGCGACGAGCGATGAGCGGCGACTCGCGGTCGTGCAACGCTTTCTGCGCATCGCCCCGCACGCTGCGCTCCCCCGTCGACGCTTGCTCGACTTGCTCGAAGCACTCGGACATAAGGACGAGCTGGTTTCGGCCATTGCTGCGGCTCGCGCCGAGCCCATGATCGACGCCGGACTGCTGGCTCAGGGCGCCTCGGCGTTGCGGCGGGTCGGCCTCGACGCTGAAGGTCGGCGTGCTTTCGGGGAATTGCTCGAGCGCGCCCCCGGCGATCCGTGGACGCTCGCCTTCGTGGGCGACCGCCTGCGCGCGGAGCGCTTGTTCGACGAAGCGGTCGACGCCTACGAGAGCCTGCGCCGGATTGTGCCGAGCGATGCGTCCGTCACGCTGCGGCTCGCGCTGGCGCACGCGGGTGCGGGGCGTCTCGACGTCGCGACCCGTCTCATCGAGCGCGTCAGCCAGACAGGCGGGCGCGACGACGACGTGCGTTTGGGGGAACTGGCTTCGATCACCTCCGCCGTGTTGCTCGCGAGCGCTCGCGAGCACGCGGTGAGCGCAGCCGAGGGGGCGGAGCTCTTACGCCGCCTGGCGCAAACCCCGCTTCCCGACGTCGCGAGCCTGATCTGGATTCAAAGCTCACCCGCCGACGACACGCTTCAAATCCAGGTGGCTCGCGACCGCGAGCGTCGAGACTTGCGAGTGCCCGAGTTCGACGCCCGCGTGCTCGGGCTCTCGGCGATCCGCATCGAACGCGGCGCCGGCAGCGCGCGCGTGGTGTTCAGCCGCGCCGCGGACTCCGGGCCTCAGCGAGCGATCCATGCCGCTGTGGCCGCGTTGGTGCTCGGCCCCGAGCACGAGGCGGCCCGGCTCGTGACGCGCGAGATCGAGCTCGCCGCGAACGCCGACCATATCGAGCTCAGCTGGGACGGAGAGGCGTTTCTATGAACGACAGCGCGCCCTTGGTACCGGATTTTCGCCAGCGAGCGTCGCGACCACTGCTCGGGCCGGCGCTGTGGATGTTCGGGGTTCTGCTCTGGGCCTACGTGGTAATGGGTCAGCTGGTCGTGGCCCAAGGCTTGCCCGAGCCCATCGCCGCGCTGATGCTCCTTTTCTGCTTTGGGGTCGCTGCCTACTTTTCGATCGAGCGCAGCCTTCAAGCC
>JAEUAF010000114.1 GCA_019695485.1 Sorangium sp. | reverse complement strand
CGACGGCGCCGTCACAGTCGGTCAGCGCCAGCCGCTCCGCCTCGCCCGCGTAGCGCAGCACCGTGACCTCAGGCGGCGCCTTCCAACGCGGACAGCGCTGTCGGCGGCGCACGCTCACGAACTCGGGCTCCGGGGCTCGTAGCGCGCTCAGGTCGAGCTCAGGTTCGAGCGTAAGCGGCGTCAGCGCCGGCCCACGCAACTCCCAGCGCGTGGGGCCCACGAGGTGCCAGTCGCCCGCACTCGGGCTGGCGCACGACGCTCCGGTCCAACAGAGCTCTGCCAGCGAGAGGCGCGGACCAAACGCACCCCGGAAGAAGGCGCGCCACTCCGGCGTGTAGTTTCGATAAGGCTCGAGATAGCGCTCGAGCAGCGGTAGCTCGGCGCTGCTACTGAGCTCGAACAGTTGTCCCCGAGCGAGGCCACCGACGAGCCAGCTCGTCTCCGAAACGGGGACGCCGAAAGTGACGGCCTCCCGCGGTTTCGGCTGGCGCCGAACCGAGGCCTGCGTGGACGCGGCTGCCAGGGTTACGGCAGCGATCGCAAACAGGGCGGAGACTCGTCGAAACAATGGGCAGCAGGATCTTGATGCGGCGTTGGCCATCGTCAAGCTCCGAGAAGCAGCTCAGCGGGAGGGGAAGACACCGAGAGCACGGCGGGCGGTCCGCTGTGTCCTCGTCGGCATTTCCGCGGGCACCCCTCGGCGCGGAGGGGGCCCGTTTTCGGCGGGAGAGTCGGCGCGAGGCCGCTCAGCTATCGAAGCCGGCGCGCAAGATCTCGAGGAACGTTGCGTAGGCTTCCTGCACCTTGGCTTCTTCGCCCTCGAGGTACTCGGTCACGCTGAGGCCGTTCAGCACCGCGAGCGCGAGCGTCGCGAGAGCTTCGGCGCGGGCGGGGCCGGCCTTTTGGGTAACCGGGGCAATGGCGTCGCGAATGACCTGGCGGGCGTCCCGCTGCAGGCCAGCGGCGCGGCGCTTCAACTCGGCGTCGCGACGCGCGGCGCTCCAGACCTCGATGTTGAGGCCGGTGCCGGTCTTGTTATTCTGGATGGCGTCCCACAAGGCGCGCAGTGCGTCGGTCGCCTGTTGAGACGAACCGTCACCGTTGCGGATCGCTTCCTTCAGCCGGTCGAGATACCGGTGATACGTGAAGCTTTGGACCTCGTGGATGAGAGCAGCCTTACTCGCGAAGTAGTAATGAACGATGCTCTTGCGTAGCCCGAGCTCCTTGCCGATTTCGGCGAGGGTGGTGGCCGTGAAGCCTTTACGGGCAAAGCACTTCGCCGCGGCCGACAGGATCGAGGCGACGCGCGGGTTGTCCCAGTCGGCGCTGCGCGCCGAGCCGTTTTCTTCAGTGGGTTTGCGAGCGCTAGCGACAGTTTCTGTGTTCATCATGGCTTATTGATGTCCGGCCAGCCGATGCGGTTCGGAAAGAGCTTCCGAGTCGGGCCGCCGCCCTCTCCCGGGGCGGCGTTCTTCGCGCAGGTCGACCGACGAGTCAAGTCTGCTTGTCGGAACGCGCGCTTTTGCGGGATTTCCGTCTGGTTTTTGTTTCCTGCTCAGGCCGCTCGGCCGCCCGATCCGCATGCGGGCGAAAGTAGGGCATTCCGGCCGCTTCGGTCCACCCGTTTTCCCCAAATCGTCCAGGTTCGCGAGATTCCGAGACATTTGCGCTGCCTTCGTCGTCGCTATCGGCGCCCTGCGTCATCACGAGCAGCTCGTCGGCGAGGTACTCCGGGTGGGGGTCGTCGCTCGCTTTGAGGGGCTTATCACCCGAGTCCCCCGTCCCCACCCGCACGATCTGCGTCGTCGGCGGGTACATGTCGTCCCAGCGGTCCCGCACTGCCTGAGCGCCGTCGCGCACGATGCGGTAGCGCCGCAACTTGAAGCCCGGCACGCCGCGCTGGCCGAGCACGCGCAACCCTCTGGGTAGATCTTTGTCGGGTCGTTCGACCTCTTCATAGGGAATGGCGTCGAGCACGCGTCGAATGAACGTCACGGTGAGCGCACGCCGTGGCCCCAAAATCTCCGCCCGTACGAGGCCATTCTTGACCGTCTCGTGCAACACGATGGGGAAGGAAAACGGATTTTTCACGCGGAAGTTGATGGTCGGGTAAACGACGGTCGCGTCGAGGCCCATCTTTATGTACGCGCTTGGCCGGGTGTGCGGGTAACGCTCTACGATTTCGAGGCCCGCAAAGAACGCCGCGCCATGCAGCGTTCCCGAGATCTGACAGGTGCCGCCGCCAATCCCGTCGACCAGCTCGCCCTCGGCGATCACCGTCGCGACTTTGTAACCGTTGGCCTCGTCGCGCGGGCCGACGACGCCATTGAAGTCGAAAATCTCGCCAGGCAAAAGGACGTGTCCGTCGAGCCGGGACGCGGCCAGCCGCAGGTTGTAGCTGCGGGCTTCTTGGCGCTGAGAGCGGTCGTAGTGCGTCTCGAAGAACCCTAAAACCTGCCCGAAATCGACATTGCCTAGCTCCGACGCGACGCGGCGTGGGCGCCGCTCGCTGAACACGAGCTTGGCGCTCTTTTGTCCGGCGCGGAGCGCATCCTGCAAGGCCGCGAAGCTTGCGTCGACGTCGAGCAAGCGCCCGAACGTCTCTTTCACGAGCTCACGCTTTTCGAGGTCGAGCCGAGCGTCGACCGGAAGCCGGTCTAGCTCATCCTTGAAGGCGAGCAGCGCTGCTGTGGTGAGCTTCGGATCGAGAGCGACCGGCAATGGCAGCAGCAACGCGTGCGGCTTTCCGGCCGCGCGCAACACGCGCACCAGCGCGCTCGTGCGATCGCGTGCGTCGCGCACCAAGCTCGCGAGATAAACCTTATCGAGCTCAGCGCCCAACGTTCCAAGGTAGATTTCGCGATGACTGCCGTCGGGCAAGTCGAGCAAGAAACGCCCGCTGAGGTA
>JAEUAF010000049.1 GCA_019695485.1 Sorangium sp. | reverse complement strand
GAAGATGATCATCGAGGTGCCGTTGCCGATACCTCGCTCCGTCGCCTGCTCGCCGAGCCACATGATGAGCCCCGCGCCGGTGGTGAGCGTGATGATGGTCATCAGGCGGAAGCCCCAACCCGGGGTGCCGACGACGTCGCCGAAGCGACCTCCGCCCATGTCGGCGTTGTTCATGCCCTCGAGCATCATCGCGACGCCGAAGGACTGAAAGATGCTGAGCGCGATCGCACCGTAGCGCGTCCACTGCTCGAGCTTACGGCGACCCGACTCGCCCTCCTTGCGCAGCTCTTCGACGTTCTTACTGACCAGGCCGAGCAGCTGGAAGATGATGCTCGCCGACACGTACGGCATGATGCCGAGCGCAAAAATCGAGAGATTTTGTAGCGCGCCGCCGGAGAACAGGTTGATGAAGCCGAGCAGACCGCCCTGGCTCTTCACGATGCTGCGCATCACGGAGCGATCCACCCCGGGCGTCGTGATGAACACGCCGATGCGGTAGATCGCTACGACGCCGAGCGTGAACAGGATGCGCTGCCGGAGCTCCGGCACCTTCCCGATATTGGAGAAGCCCTGGAAAACGGCCATCCTGTCGCTCGACTTGCTCTGCCCTCAGCCTTCGGCTTTGGCGGGAACGACGAGCACGACGTTGGCCGTGCCGCCCGCCTTCTCGATCTTCTCGAGCGCCGACTTGCTGAATGCGTGAGCGTGAATGTTAAGCTTCTTGGTGAGGTCGCCCACGCCCAAGATCTTGATCTGCGCGCCGCGGCCCTGCACGAGCCGAGCGTCACGGAGCGCCGCTTCGTCAATCGTATGACCGCTGGGGAAGCTCTCGAGATCCGCCAAGTTGATGGCGATGACTTCGGTCGGGAACGGCACGCGGAAGCCGCGCTTCGGAAGACGACGTTGCAGCGGGGTCTGACCGCCCTGGAAGTGCAGCTTGCCGAAGTTGCCGCCGTGACGGCACTTCTGGCCCTTGGTGCCCTTGCCGCAGGTCTTGCCGAGGCCGGATCCGATGCCGCGGCCGAGACGCTTCTCGGACTTCTTGCCGCCTTCGGGATAGGTCAGGCGTGAAAGGATCGGGGTCATGACTTCTTCTCCTCGACGCTCACGAGGTGCATGACCTTCTTGATCATGCCGCGGAACGACGGCGTGTTGTCCACGACCACGCTCGAGCCCGGACCGCGCAGGCCAAGCCCGCGCAGGACGCGCCGCTGCGGATGCGGACGGCCAATTTCACTCACGACCTGACGCACGGAGAGGCGAACGGTGTTCATGTGCCGCTCCCCTGGCCCGTGGTGCTGGCAACGATCGACGCGGCGGTGCTGGCGTGCGCCGACTTCTCGGCGACCGGGTAATCCGCGGCAACGTGCTCGAGCGTCTTACCGCGCGCGTCAGCCACGTTCTGGGCCGAGCGGAGATTGCGCAGCGCTTCGACCGTCGCGTGCACGACGTTGTACTTGTTGGAAGAGCCGAGGCACTTGCTCAAGATGTCGTGGATGCCGGCGGACTCGACGACCGCGCGCACCGGGCCGCCGGCGATAACGCCGGTACCGGGCGAAGCGGGGCGCAAGAGCACGCGACCCGAGCCGTGTTGGCCCGTGACGTCGTGCGGCACCGTGGCGCCGACCATGGGCACCTTGAACATGTTCTTGCGTGCTTGGTCGTTACCCTTGCGGATAGCCTCGGGAACCTCGTTGGCTTTGCCGAGACCGACGCCGACGTGGCCCGCTTCGTCGCCCACTACGACCAGCGCCGAAAAGCTGAAGCGCCGACCGCCCTTGACGACCTTCGCCACGCGGTTGATGTGGATGACGCGCTCTTTGAGCTTCTCGTCGTCGATATGTTCGATGCTCATGGGGCTTCGTCCTTAGAACTGAAGGCCAGCTTCACGGGCGGCCTCGGCCAGCGCCTTGATGCGACCGTGATAGAGGTAGCCATTGCGATCGAACACGACCTTGTCGACGTTCTTCGCGAGACACATTTTGGCGATCAGCGCGCCGACCTTGCGGGCAGCGTCGCTCTTGTTGTCCTCGTCGAGCGTGCCCTTGAGGTCACGCGACAGGGTGGACGCGGCAGCCAACGTACGCCCGTCGCCATCCAACACGACCTGAGCGTAGATATGACGCCCGGAACGGAACACGCTCAGTCGCGGACGCTCGACCGTACCCGTAATACGGCTACGAATCCTGAGCTTCCTGCGATCTCTACCAGCTAGCTTGGCACCCATGGTCAGCTCCGAACTACTTGGTCTTGCCCTTGGCCGCTTTACCGGCCTTGCGGCGAATAACTTCTCCGCGATAGCGGATCCCTTTGCCACCGTAGGGCTCGGGGGGACGTAGGTCACGAATAGAGGCGGCGATCTGGCCCAACGCCGCTTTGTCAGCGGAGGTGAGCACCAACATCGTCCCCTTGGAGTCGACGGGCACATTGCCCGACACGCTGGCGGGCAACTCGACCTGGGTCGGATGCGAGAAGCCCAAGGTCAACGTTACGATCTGACCTTTGACCTCGCAGCGATAGCCGGTGCCGACCAGCTCGAGCTGGCGGATGTAGCCCTCGGCCACGCCCTTCACGCGACTGGCGAGCAGAGCACGCGCCAAGCCTTGCAGCCGAGCGCCGTCGCGGCCAAGCGCCGAACTCTCGATGAGCAGCGACTCGCCATCCTTCGCGCAAGTGACCTGCGCCGGGAGATCGAGCGACATCTTGCCCTTTGGGCCCTGCACCTCGACGCGCGTGCCGGCCACGCTGGCGGTGACGCCCTTCGGCAACGCGACGGGGCGCTTGCCCACGCGCGAAAGCCGTTTGACGGGAACCTGTGCCACGGAAGTCATCACCACACCTCACACAAGAGCTCGCCACCGAGCTTGCGCTGGCGCGCTTCGCGATCCGTCATCAGGCCATGCGACGTGCTGAGTATCGACACGCCGAGACCGCTCAAGACGCGCGGAATTTGGTCGTGGCGAACGTACACGCGACGCCCAGGACGCGAGACGCGACGCAGGCCTTCGAAGGCGCTCTTTCGCTCGTTGCTGTACTTGAGCACGATGGTCAGGGTCGAGTGCTTCTTCGGACCCCACTCCTCCGTGCGCACATCCGCGACGTAGCCTTCCTGCTTGAGCAGCTCGGCAACGGCTCGCTTCAGATTGCTCGCCGGCAGGCGCGTCAACTCGTGACGAGCCAAAGCCGCGTTCCTAATCCGAGCGAGCAAGTCGGAGACCGGATCGTTGACGATCGCCATCACCAACTCGCTTTCGTCACACCGGGTAGCTCACCGCGCAGCGCAAGCCCGCGGAAGCAGAGTCGGCAGAGAGCGAAGTCACGATAAACCGCCCGCGATCGGCCGCAGGTTTTGCAGCGATTGTGAATGCGGGTTGAGAACTTTGCGGGGCGATTCGATTTCGCCCACTGGGAAGCGCGTGCCATCTGAGTCAGCTCCTGAACGGCATGCCCAACGACCCGAGGAGCTCTTTGGCCTCCTCGTCGGTGTCGGCGGTGGTTACGAACGTAATGTTCATGCCCTTGACCTTATCGACCTTATCGAAGTCGATTTCCGGAAACACGATCTGCTCTTTGAGCCCGAGCGTGTAGTTGCCGGCCCCATCGAAGCCGCGCGGGTTGATGCCGCGGAAGTCGCGAACGCGGGGCAACGCGAGCGTCACCAAGCGATCGAGGAACTCCCACATGCGTTCGCGGCGCAGGGTGACCTTGACGCCGATCGGCATGCCTTCGCGAAGCTTGAACGTCGCGATCGACTTCTTGGCGCGCGTCACCACCGGCTTTTGGCCGGTGATGGCGGTCATCTCGGCGACGGCGCCGTCGATGAGCTTCGGGTTCGAAGCTGCCTCGCCGAGGCCGATGTTGACGACGATCGTCTGAAGGCGCGGCACCTGCATCGGGTTCGTGTACCCGAAGCGTTTCATCAACGTCGGAACGACGTCTTTCTTGTAGCGCTCGCGCATGCGAGGTTCGATGTTGTCGGCCATCGGCTACTTCTCCCCGGCCGTGATCACGGCGCCGCTCTTGGCGACGCGGACCTTCTTGCCGGTCTCGACCTTGTACTTGACCCGCGTGGGCTTGCCGCCCTCGGGGTCGATCAGCATCACTTTGCTCATCGGGATCGGGGCCTCGACGTCGAGGATGCCGCCCGGTCGTTGCGGAGTCGCTTTGATGTGGCGCTTGACGCTGTTCACGCCTTCCACCACGACCATGTCGCGATCCGGGAGCACGCGCGAAACCTTACCGCGCTTGCCTTTGTCTTCGCCGCGAATCACGACGACCGTGTCACCGTTCTGAATGCGTTGCATCACAACACCTCCGGAGCGAGCGAGATGATCTTCATGAAGCGTTTGGCGCGGAGTTCGCGAGCGACCGGCCCAAAGATGCGGGTCCCGACCGGCTCTTGTTGTGCGTTGATCAAGACGGCGCTGTTGTCGTCGAACTTGATGTAGCTGCCGTCGGCACGGCGGTACTCACGCTTGGTACGCACGACGACGGCCTTGGCCGTGTCGCCCTTCTTCACCTTGCTGCCTGGAAGCGCCTCTTTGATCGCAACCACAATCACATCGCCGAGACCGGCGTAGCGACGGCGCGACCCACCCAGCACCTTGATGCACTGCACCAATTTTGCGCCGGAGTTATCGGCCACTTCCAGGAACGTCTGCATCTGAATCATGGCAGAAACTCCGTCAGGAAAGCTCGCTAGCGGGCCGCTCGATCAAGCGTGCCACGGCCCAGCGCTTGTGGCGCGACAACGGACGATGCTCGACGATCTCGACGCGGTCGCCCACCTTGTATTCGTTCTTCTCGTCGTGCGCCTTGTAGCGTTTCCGCACGCGCACGTACTTCTGGTAGACGGAGTCGCGCTTGAAGCGCACGACTTCGACGACCACCGTCTTGTCCATCTTGTCGCTTGCAACGCGACCGATCAGCTTCCTGCGGGAGATTTCTCCCTTTTCGTCAGCACTCACGGCTTGGCTCCTTTAGCGGCCTCTCGCTCGCGCAGAATCGTCTCGACCCGCGCGATGTCGCGGCGGGTTTTGTTGAGCAAGCTCGTATCCTCGAGCTGGTCGGTGTAGTTCTTCATGCGGTAGGAGAAGAGATCCTTCAGCATGGAGGCCTTGAGCGCGCTCAGGTCTTCGACTGAACGCTCGCGCAAATCGACTGCTTTCATTCTGCACCTCGCGCCAAGAACTTGGTCTCGATGGGCAGCTTGGAAGCGGCCAAGCGGAACGCCTCACGTGCGTCCTTCTCGGGCACGCCGGCGATCTCGAACAGCACGCGACCGGGTTTCACCACGCAAACCCAACCTTCGACGCTGCCCTTACCGCTACCCATGCGGACTTCGAGGGGCTTCTTGGTGACTGGCTTGTCCGGGAACACCCGGATCCAGAGCTTGCCGGCGCGCTTCACGTGGCGCTGAATCGCCATACGACCCGCCTCGATCTGGCGAGACGTGATGAAGCTGCGGCCGACGGCCTGCAGTGCAAAGTCGCCGAAGGAGACATCGGAACCGCGCCAGGCGATGCCGCGGTTCTTGCCCTTCTGCTGCTTACGAAACTTGGTGCGCTTAGGTTGAAGCATCGCTCATCACTCCGGGATGCGACGCGCTTTGCGCTGAAGCACTTCGCCCTTGAAGATCCACACCTTGACGCCGATGACGCCATAGGTGGTGCGCGCTTCGGCGAGTCCAAAGTCGACGTCGGCGCGCAGGGTGTGCAGCGGCACGCGACCCTCGCGGTAGGTTTCGACGCGGCCCATTTCGGCGCCGCCCAAGCGGCCCGCGCAGCGGATGCGCACGCCCTTGGCGCCGAACTTCATGGCCGTGGTCAGCGCCTTCTTCATGGCGCGACGGAAGGCGATGCGGCGCTCGAGCTGAGTCGCGATGTTCTCGGCAACGAGCTGCGCGTTGGTCTCTGCCTTGCGCACCTCCTGGACGTCGATGAACACCTCGTTGTCCGTGTAGGACTGCACACCGGG
>JAEUAF010000731.1 GCA_019695485.1 Sorangium sp. | reverse complement strand
GCGGTGTCGGCGTTTGCGTGCCTTCGGGCTCCGGGGCTTTGGCGGTTTGTTGGGGGGTCGCTGGCACGCCGTTGTTGGACTCGCCGGCGCACGCCAACGCCAACCCGCTTAGCCAAAGCGAGGCAAGGGGACGCAGAGATCGTGATAGTCGCATGACGCGGTGGAACTGCAGGGCGCGTGCCAAAGTTGCGTTCGGGCTGGTAGCGAGCCTGACCGGGCAGATGTCGCGTGAACGCGGACCCCGAAGGAGTTGCACGCGACCGCACGCTCTTGTCCCCGGACGCCCGGACGCAGCCAATTGCGACACAGCGAGGCGGCATGGCCTGCCCCGAAATCGCCCCGGAACTTGGACGCGAGTCTGAGAAAACTCAGCGAATTCGGAACGAGGCCCGCGTCGGCCCCGAGCTAGCCGAAGAGGCGGCCTTCACCATGTCGTCTTCGGACGGCTCCGGAAAAGCGTCATCCATCGCGAGCATGGCCTGACGGAGACTGAACACGACGTCTCTAAATAGTCTCTTGGCCTCACTGTGCTGAAGCTCGAGCAAGCGGGTCGCTTTCATGGTTCACCTGAGACGGCGCGCTGCAAGGGGAATGCCTCACCTCGGAAATCGCCGCTCACTCGGGAGGCTGGCAGGGTCGCTGGCACGCGCGGTGCAGCAGACTCGAACGATGACCCTTAGCGAGGGCTGTACTCATTCGCGGAGGATCCCATGACAAGTCAACGAGACCTTACCCCCGTCCCTACGCCAGCGCCGGACGTCCCGAGCAATCCCGACGTGCCTGACGTACCCGGCCCTGCCCGTCCAAATCAGCCGGACGGGCTTCCGACCTATGAAGATGAGCCACCAGTTCGTCCCATCGACCCTCCACCGGTCGAGGGCGAGCCGTGAACCGGGTTCAACGGGATTGGTGGTTCCTCGTGGCTCTGGCCTCCGTCGCGGCTTGTCGATCACCCTCTGATCCGGCCGATCCCTCGCGAGAAGTGCCGGGAGCCGCGGGCGTGTCTCCAGCGCCTATCGGACCGATCGCGCGCCAGAATGAACCCGCCGACGCCTATGGAGGCACCGGCGGTCGCGTTGAGTTGCTGGGAGGCAACAGTGGCGCGCCGCCCGGTGAAGGCCTCGGTGGCACTCGTATCGGTCTCGGCGAGGCGCCGGGGCGGGCGCCGCGGGCGTTCTGAGTTCAGTCGTGTGCCGGAGGCGCCTCGCGCCTCCATTCGGGTCGGCGAGCCCGTTCTCGCGGCTGATAGCGGGGGCCCTGCTCGGACCGCGGCGTGAAACGAACCTGAAGCCGATAGCGGTGGAGTGGCTCGGGTTCGTCTTGGTAATACACCCAATGTCCGCGGTGACGCCGGTACCAGCGGTCGTCAATTAGGTAGACGGTGTGTCCTTCGTAGTACGTGTGCGGATAGCTATCTACGTATACGGGTTCACTCTCGGCGACGACGTAGCCGTGAGCGCTCGCAAAACAAGCGCTCAACGTCAGTGCGCCGAACAACAGCGCGAGCCGCGGGAGCATGGATGAAAATCGCTTTGCCACACGCCGGACGAAGCAAGGCGCGTGCCGCTCGGCTATCGGACCAAACTGGCGACCACGGCCACCAACTCAGCGGGCTCGACCGGCTTTGGAATGTGAATCGAGTATCCGGCGTTGAGCACGCGGCGTCGGTCTTCCGCGCGCACATAAGCGGTCAAAGCCGCAGCGGGGACGCTGCCTCCGCGCGTCGCTGGCAGCTCGCGAACGCGACGGATCAGGTCGTAGCCATCCTGGCCGGGCATCCCGATGTCCGACACCAAGACGTCGACTGGCTGCGCCTGTAGCAACTCGAGCGCGGTGTCGGCCCCTTCGGCGCGCAGCACGTGCGAACCGCACGCCTCCAGCACGGCTGACACTAGGTGGCGCGCGTCTTCGTCATCATCGACGACCAGCACGCGGAGCCCACGCAACTCAGGCGGGTGATCGAAGCGTGAGCGGAGTTGCGCGTCATTCGCCGCGTTTGGCTCGCGCTGCAGTGACTCGGGAGCCAGCGGCAGGCGCACGCTGAAGGTGGCTCCTTTGCCGCCCCCCGCGCTGGCTACCTCGATACCTCCGCCGTGGAGTTCGACCAGCTGACGCGCGATGGCGAGCCCGAGGCCGAGCCCCCCGCGACTTCGCGCGTGGCTGGCGCTTTCTTGGCGAAACGGCTCGAAGACGAACGGCAGGAAGTCTGGATCGATACCCCGCCCCGTGTCGCGCACCACGATCGTGGTGAAGGCCTCGTCGGCGTGAACGCCGAGCTCGACCTGCCCGCCATTCGGGGTGAATTTGACGGCGTTGCTGAGTAGGTTCCAGATCACTTGCTGAATGCGCGCGGGATCGCCCATCAGCCGCGGCCCTGGCGCCTGCAGATTCGCGAGTAACACGATCCCTTTGGCTTCGGCGGCGGGTCTCACCGACTGCAGAGCCGTTTCGGCGACCCTGCTGGCGTCGAAGCTTTGCACTTCGAGGCGCATTTTGCCGCTGATGATTCGCGACACGTCCAAGAGGTCCTCGACCAATTGCGCCATGGCAACGGCATTGCGCTCGACGGTCTCGATTGCGCGCGCTCGCTTGCTCTCGTCCAGGGTGTTGGACGACATCATTTTTGCCCAGCCGAGGATCGCGTTGAGCGGCGTGCGAAGCTCGTGGCTCACGCTGGCTAGGAACTCATCCTTCGAGCGATTGGCGACGTCGGCGGCCGCACGAGCGCGTTGCTCGGCCGCGTACAGCCGAGCGTTGTCCATAGCCGCCGCGCAGCGCTGCGAAAGCTCCTCCGCAAATGCCAGATCTTGCTGCGTGTAGTGGCGACCGCTCTCGGCTGAGACGAGGGTCATGGCGCCGAGCACATTGCCGCGTGCCACGAGCGGCACGACCATCGCGCTCACCAACCCGAGCGCTCGGCTCAGCCGCAGGTGCTCGGCATCTCTGGTCCCAGCCTGGAGCATTTCGTCGGTGATGTTTGCGTGAAGCTCGGCGCGACCGGTGCGAAGCACGTTCGGCACGCCGCTCTCCGCATTCGCGGGCTCCGGATACTTCTCGGCGATTTTTCTAGCAAGTTCGAGCTTTTCGGGGTTGACGTGAGCCACCGCGAGGCGTTTCGCCAAGCGTTGACCCGGCTCGATCACGTCCACGGCGCACCAATCACCAAGGCGCGGCACGGAAAGCCATGCCACCCGCGACAGGGTCACCTCATAGTCGAGTGACTCGGCGAGCGCTGCGGTTGCTGCTGCCAAGAACTCACGCCGTGCTTCTTCGCGCTTCTTTTCTGTGACGTCCCGAAATACCAAGATCACGCCCTCGATACGACCGTCAGGGCCGCGGATCGGGGCGCCGCTGTCGTCGATCGCAACGCTGCTCCCGTCGCGAGCTACGAGCACCGTGTGATTCGCGAGGCCGACAATGACGCCATCGCGCAACACCTTGGCTACCGGGCTCTCGACGCTCTCGCCCGTTTCTTCGTTGACGATCCTGAAGACTTCAGCCAGCGGCTTGCCCCGAGACTCGTCTTCGCGATGCCCCGTCAAGGCCTCGGCGACCGCATTCATGAGCGTGACTTTGCCCGCGGAATCGGTGGCGATTACGCCGTCGCCGATGCTGCGCAAGGTCGTTGCAAGCGACGCACGCAGGCGTTCCGCCGTCGCGTGGGCGTCTTGCTCTGCGGTCAGGCGTTGCGCACGCCGCAAGGCTTCCGCACAGTGCCGCGTGAAGGTCTCCACGAAGGCGCGTTCGCGAGGCCCGAAGTCGCGGGGCGCGTAGTAGCCCATGCCGAGTAGGCCAAATGGCGTTCCCTCTGCGGTCAGCGGGACACACCAGAACGCCTTGGCGCGCGGCCCGTCGGTGCGGATCCCCGCAACTTTTGGAAACAGCTCCAGGTACTCGCTCTCGCGCTCGACCCACAGCGGTTCGCCGCTCGACAGTACGCGAAACGTCGGATTTCCGGCGCTGCGTTCGATGCGCTGGACCATCCCGAAGATCTGCGGGTGAATGCCGCGATGGGCCAGAAGGTCGAGCCCTTGCCCGGCCTCATCTAGAGTATAGAGCGTGCAAGTATCCGCGTTGGTAGAGCTGACCCCGAGATCCACGACTATTTCCGCGACTTCTTCGCGCGTCATGGCCTTCGAGAGCCGGAGCGTTAGCTGCTCCAGTCGTTGCAGCTGGGTGCGCAATGCTTCTGAATCGCTGACTTGCGCCCCAAACAGGGTCTCGTGGGTCGGTGCGGAGGCTCGCTTTTCGAGCAAGCCAGCGACCTCAGCCCGCACGCGTCTGAGCTCCGCGTCGAACGCGACGATCACGAGCCCACCGAGCGCGACGGCGCCTAGACGCAGCAATGCGAATTCCTGATTCCCAGCGGGACGGACGAAGAAGAACCATGCTGCGAAGACTGACAGCGCCGTCGCGAAGAGCGCGCTGCGGACGTCTCCATAGAGGCCCGCCACGATGACGGCCAAGAGATAGAATACCAGCGGGGAGTCGCGCGAAACGTCGACCACCGGGGTGAGCTTGATCGCCGTAACGAGCGTAACCAGCAACGCCGCGAGCGGATAGCCGCGAAGAAGTGGGCGAAGGGTCATCCTCCTTCTTTTCCTCGCGCCACGAGCCGTTGACAAGGATCGAGCGTTATCCGTGCGTCCTTTTTCTTGGGCAAGCCGTCGTCCTCCCAACGCTCGAGTGAGGCGGTCTTGCACGCTGGTCGCGCCGCCGCGCCGAAATTTGGCGGATTCCTCGAACCGGCGTGGGCGCTCCGCCTTTGAGGTCTCCGCTGCCCCAGTGTAGCTCTTCTGCCGTCGCGATCGGGTGTTTGCGGCCGGGGGCTGCAGTAGCGATGCCTCCCGTTTCCGTCCCGGTTTCGCGGCGCGGGTAGAAGCCGCGGCGAATGGCACGGCAGCTGCACTCTCAAGTCCGGTTCGCGTCGTGATCAATGATTGCCGCTCAAAGCAGCGTCTTCGCACGATGCGTGCGCCCTCAATGAAGGAGTGAACATGCAAAACGCAGCTGTGGACCAAGGCACGATCGACAAACTGAATTCGTTTCTACGCGGCGAGCTGTCTGCCGCGGAAAGCTATCGGCAAGCCATCGAGAAGTTTGGTCGCTCGTCGAAGATCCTGAACGAGCTCGAAGAGTGTGCGCGGTCGCACGAGAATCGGGCGACGCTACTCACCCAAGAGGTGCGCCTGCTCGGTGGGGAGCCGGCCAAGAGCTCCGGCGTCTGGGGAATGTTTGCGAAGTTGGTGGAGGGAGGCGCCAATGCCATCGGCGAAAAGGCAGCCGTCGCAGCCCTCGAACAGGGCGAGGACCACGGGCGCGACGACTATCGGCGCGATCTGGATGGGTTGAACGTTCCCGTACGCCACCTGATCGAGGCGCGCGTGCTGCCCGAGCAGGAGCGCACCCATCGTATGATGAGCAACATCAAAAAGATGATGTCTTAGCCGTCGCTTGTAGCTCCGCACGCGCGGGCTTCGTTTCCAGCGAGGCCCGCGGCGCGCGACTGGCTCTTTGGCTGCGCGCTGACCCGTAGCTCTGCAAAGCTGCCAGCGTGGCCGCCGTGCCCACGGCCCCAATGATCCAGCGCCACATCGCTTTCGCGCGGGGTCGGCGCGGCTTTCCTACAGCGGACGGCCTGGACGCCCGACGCATCATCACCACTGCGGTCGCCGTGCCATCCCCCTCAGCAAGCTCGGAGAGCTGACTCAACACCGAGCGGTCCGCGGGGTAGAGCGTGTGCATCCACTCGGATAGGGCACGGTGGGAGGGCACGTCGCCCAGGGCCACCATCAGCCCCCACAGATCTCGCGCAAATGCGTCCGCGCTCTCGTAACGTTCGGCCGGGTCTCGCGCCAAAGCGCGCGCGACGATCGGATCGAACTCCGGGGGCAGTCCGTCGACGACCGTAGACGGTGGTAAGATCTGCTGCTCACGGACGGCGGTGAGCGTCGCTACGTCCGTTGTTTCGTGAAATAGACGTCGCGCAGTGAGCGCTTCCCAGGCGACCACGCCCAGACCCCAAATATCTGCGAGGTTATTGGGGTCAGAACCCTCCAAGAGCTCCGGCGCGATGTACGCGAGCTTGCCCTTCAAGAGCCCGGGAGCGGTGCGCTCGCGGCGCGTAGCGACCTTTGCAAGGCCAAAGTCGATGATTTTGACGAATCCGTCGAGCGTCAAAAAGAGGTTGTCAGGGCTGATGTCGCGGTGGACCACACGCAGCGGTGGCTGCTGTTCACGCCCATGGTCATGCAGCGCTTGCAGCCCGTCACACGCGTCGGCCAGCAGCCGGGCCACGTTGAGGGCGTGTCGTTTGGGATCGATACGGGGATCGAATGCTTTGATCAGCGCAGCGACGGAGCGCCCGCGCAGCAGCTCCATCGCGAGGTATGGCGTGCCGTCGCTGGAACCGAAGTCGAGGACTGAGCAAAGGTGCGGATGGCGGAGTTCGGCCGCGAGACTCGACTCCTGGTGGAACATGCGCAGAAGCTCAGGCGCTTTCGCAAAGTCTCCGTGCGGCACCTTGAGCGCGCACCAGCGGTGTAGGGATGCTCCCGGCGCCTGAGCCAGATAGACACGCGCCATGCCCCCACTGCCGAGCAATCCGTGAACACGATACTCACCAACGCGACCTGGCATTTGCGCCACGTTGGGCATCGCGGAGGGCAGCGTGTGAGCGCTGGCAGGTGAGGGCGCCCCAGCCGGGGTAAGTCTTTGACGTCCAGCCACGACGCGGGCAAAAGCGAATGTCATGCCGACCGCTCCGGCCGCTCCGCATCGCAACCAAGAGCGGCACTTGAGCCCAGCCCGTGGTCCTGGTGCTCACACAAAAACGCCACACAGAGGCGTTTTTGTGTGATGCGCTCCTCCACAGATCCTGGAGAAAAGTGCCACTAAATCATTGGCATACCGTTTGCTTAGCTGGCCATCATGGCAAGACTGCCACATAGAGCTGGGCCAATGGCTCAACCGGGGAAGCGCGAATGAAAGAGCATGTTCTGATTGTCGACGACGATCAAAGCCAGTGCGACTTGTTCTCCATGATGTTGGAGCGTCACGGCTACCTGGCGACGAGCACCACGTCCCCTAAGGAGGCGTTGGAGCGGATCGCACGGGAGCCGTGCGACGTCGTGGTTACCGACTTGGGCATGACCGAAATGGATGGGCTCGAGCTTTGTGAGCGCATCCTGGGCACTAGTCCCGATGTGCCAATCATCGTGGTCACCGGGCAAGGCAGTATGGATGCTGCTATCAGCGCGATGCGCGCTGGTGCCTACGACTTTCTGACCAAGCCGATCGATGCCAAGATCCTCGGTCTTAGCGTGGCGCGCGCGGCACAGCACCATCGCCTCAACTCAGAAGTGAAGCGGCTGCGTGAGGAGGTGAGCGCGCCCGCGTCCGAAGGCGTCGTCGTCGGCGAGAGCTCAGCGATGAAGCGCGTGGCCGACCTGATCGCGCGCGTAGCGCCGAGCGAGGCGTCCGTGCTCATTCACGGCGAAACCGGAACGGGCAAGGAGCTGGTTGCGCGCGCCGTGCATGCGGCGAGTCCGCGCCAGGCCGGACCGTTCGTGGCAATCAACTGCGCCGCCGTGCCCGCCAACTTGCTGGAGAGCGAGCTGTTCGGCCACGCGCGCGGGGCGTTCACCGACGCCAAGTCGCAGCGCCAGGGGCTGTTCGTGGAGGCCTCGGGCGGCACGCTGTTTCTGGACGAGATCGGCGAAATGCCCCTGGAGATGCAGGCCAAACTACTGCGGGTCCTTCAGGAGCGACGCGTGCGCCCGATCGGCTCCAATCAAGAGGTGGACTTCGACGCGCGCCTGGTCACGGCAACTCACCGCGACCTGGAGGTCGACGTCGAGAAGAGGCGCTTCCGGGAGGATCTTTTCTATCGGATCAACGTGGTCAAGATCGATGTGCCCCCGCTCCGGGAACGCGGCGGCGACGTATTGAAGCTCGCCAGCTACTTCCTCGGTCGCTTTGCCGAACGCAGCGGCAAGGGCAAGCTCTCGTTGTCGCCGCAGGCGGCGGAGCGAATCCTTTCGTATAACTGGGCGGGCAACGTGCGGGAGCTGGAAAACGCCATGGAGCGCGCCGTGGCCTTGGCCCGCCTCGACCAAATCACTGTCGAAGATCTGCCCGACCGCGTTCGCTCGTACCGAGCCGATCGGTTTCTCCTCTCCGCCGACGACCCCAAAGAGGTCGTTTCCCTGGAGGAAATCGAGCGACGCTATATCTATCGCGTGATCAAGATCCTAGGGGGAAACAAGGCCCGCGCGGCCGAATTGCTCGGGCTTGATCGCCGCACCCTGTACCGGCGCCTCGAGAAGTACGAGGGCCGCACGAACCACAGGAGCTCGCCCTTGGAGGGCGCGGTCGGAGATACTCAATGAGTGATGCCGACGGCGTCGACGGCTACCTGCGAACTGAATTCTTGGAGCGCATCGCGCACGAATTGCGAGGCCCGGCAGGTGTAACGCTCGGCGCTTTGGACGAGCTCGCGCTCGTGGCCAACAGCGACTCCGCACGCTTGGAGATGCTGTTGTTGATGGCGCGCCGCAGTGTGCAGCGGGTGCTGCGGACGGCGGAGCGCCTTCAGCGCAGTGCGCAGCTCGAAGCGGGTGCCGTCGATTGGGCGCGCGAGCCGTGCGATGTGCGGCAGCTCGTCACGTCGGTGGTCGCCGCCGTCGAACTTCTCGACGCGAGGAAAGGGATCGCGGTCGTCGCGACCCTACCGGACGCGCCGTGTGTCGCGCTGCTCGATGGGCCGTGGATGACGGTGGCATTGAGTGAGCTCTTGGCCAATGCCATTCGCAATGCTCGCACGACCGCGGCCGTTAGCGCTACGCGAGATGGAGACATGATGCGCTTTAGCGTTACCGACGATGGGGTCGGCTTCAGCGGCCCCGCCCTGAAGCGCTTTTCGCGGCCGTTGCGCCGCCAGGGCCTGGGCCTTTCCCTCGCTCTGGTGGAGGATGTGGCACGCGCCCACGGTGGACAACTCACGATCGACGCGCCGGACAGCGCTTCAGCCTTGCCCGGCGCACGCGTGCACCTGACCTTTCCCATTAGCGCTACCTGACCGCGTCCTGCCTGACCGCGGGCGCTACCGGGAGTGACGCCTCGAGCTTGCTTGGGCGTCAGGCTCCCGGAAAGCGCGGCTCTCAGCCAGTGGGAAGGCGCCTACCGAATAGAAACGCGATCACGGCCAGCACCAGAAACACCAAGAATAGGATCTTTGCGACGCCCACGGCGCTCGCGGCAAGCCCACCAAAGCCGAAGAGTGCGGCGATGATGGCGATGATGAAGAAGACGGCAGCCCAATACAGCATTTCGATTCTCCTATGGTTTGGGAAGGGGTTGTTGCCGAATGACGGCTCCGGGCTCGACTTTTGCGGACTCAGCGTCGCGGCGGTAGTCTGACGTTCGTGAGAGCGAGCGGTGACCGTGTCGATCCAGGTTCCGGCGACGCGTCGCTCTCGAGATCGCGATCGTCCGCTTGCGCACTCGGAACGCCGCGACCGGAGGCCGCTGGCGCGGGTGCCGGGCTCACTCTGTCGCGCCACCAAGCCCTGGCGCGCGTGGAGATCGAGTTCACTGCCAGCGTGACGTTGATGCGCGCAGACTCAATCACGTGCTTCCCTGCCTCCGACACGTGAACGGTCTGCGCGACGCGCGGCTGACTCAATGCAAGGCCCAGCCCAATGGCGCCGACAGCCGCCAACGCCGCCATGCTTCGTCCAAACGCTTGGCGAGCGCTGCGTGGTTTGGGGGTCGGTGCGGGCGCGAGGTCGGTGTCGCTCGTGAGGTCGAATTGCACTTCAATGTCGAGGTCCGTGGCGTACTCGGCGCGGCGGGCGACGAGCGGCCGGATGCGGAGACCCGATCCCCGAGGTGTCTCGGAATAACCTAGCGCCTCCAAGTCCTCGGCCAGTTCGGCCGCGCTGGCGAAGCGCTCAGCGGGGTCCTTCTTCAAACAGCGATCGACGATGCTGAGTAGGTCTGGAGAGAGGTCTGCTCGTAGCTCCGAAAGCGAGCGCGGCTCGCCGCACAGCACCTTCGCACAAGTCGTAGCGGGGGAGCTCCCATCGAATGGAAGCACGTTGCTGAGAAGCTCGAAGAGCACGACACCGAGCGACCAAATGTCCGCCCGCGCGTCGACCGAATCAGGTGAAGCTATTTGTTCAGGCGCCATGTAGTGTGGCGAACCCAGGCTGCGCCCAGCCTCCGTGAACGAACGGCCGTCGTGGCTGGCGAGTCGCTTGGAGATCCCAAAGTCGATGACTTTCAGCAGCTCACGACCATCGGAGAGCGTTGCCGCGAACAGATTTTCAGGCTTCAGATCGCGATGCACGATGCCGACGGCGTGCGCGTCGTGCATCGCCGCGCACGCCTGCGCGATGAAACTGATCGCGCGGGCGACGGGCAGGGCGCCCTCTTGTTGGAGAACCGAGCGCAGATCGCGGCCTTCGAGGTATTCGAGCACCATGTAGAGCGTGCCCCCGTTGATTCGGCCGACGTCTAGCACCTGAGCGACGTTGACCGCTCGCAGCGTGGCCACCGCGCGGGCCTCGTTGAGAAAGCGCGCCGTGGCTTCGGCATTGCCAACGTACTCAGGGCGAATCACCTTGATCGCGATGGGTTGCTCGAGGTTCAGATGCCACCCGCGATACACGATTCCCATGCCGCCCTCGGCCAGCACGGAATCGATGCGATAGCGCTGGGCGATCACGGAACCTTCCGGCAAGACGGAGGGCGTCTGATTTCGCGCGCTTGAGTAAGTCATGATCCTCTGGCTCCGTCCGACTCGGTAGCAAGAGCCAGGCCATGCGGACATCACGCGGCTTTTTGCGGCGTTCGCGCATACCTCGGGTTTGCGCTTCGTTGCGGACCTCGAAGGAGCCGGGGCAGTCCTGCCGGATTGGGGCGGTTCGGCGTTGCCTGCGTCGCTGCGTACTGCTGGCTTGATGCTTGCACTTTCGATGCTCCACATCTCGCAAAGCCAAGGCCTCGTGCCCCACGGAGTATGACGATGAGCGATCGAGCAGTCGAATCGGAAACCTTCGACATTTTGAAAATGGGCCGCGATATCACGGCCAGACAACGCCGGACTCGCGTCATGCGGGCGCTCGCCGGCGGGGCGCTTATCCTCGCGGCGGTTCGAGTCCGCGGTCTACTCGGGGCCATCGCGCTCGGTTCAGGCGTCTACGCCGTCTACCGAGCGTTTGCGGGGTACTCGCTACGCTCAGACTCCCCGCGTTCCAATCAATCTGATTGGGTGGACGAAGCGTCGGCGCAATCCTTTCCGGCCAGTGACCCGCCCGCGTTTCCGCTCGCGAGGCAGACGTGAGACCAAGCCTTGGTCATTCAGAGAGGCAAACGCCATGACCGAATCGGACGAGACCGCGAAAGACTACGCCAAGAAGGCGCTCGGCCTCGCGCTGCGCGAACTAGCGGGTGCGGGCGACGAAGCCAGACTGCAGATTCACCTGTTCGCTTTGGAAGCCAAACGACGCTGGAACGAGATAGAGGCGCGTGTGCGTCACATCGAAGCCAGGATCGCGCTTGGTGACGGAACGCCGGATGGACGTGAAGAGCGCGAATTGTCGCGGGCAATTCGCGACATCCTGGTCGAACAAGGCGTGGATGCGCCGTCCAACGGACCCGTGAGTTCCATCATGAACCCCGAAGTGCGAACCTGCCGGGCGGACGAGTCCCTGGCGCGCGCCGTGGAGCTCCTGAAAGAAACACACTCGAGCACGCTGCCAGTCGTGAACGACGCGGGCAAACTGATAGGCGTCCTGAGCGAGCGGGAAATCTGCTTTGCTCTCTACGAAAGCGGCGCACCACTAGCCGATACGCCGATCGCGACCGCGCTTTCGTCGCATGTTTGCTCCGCGCTCGCGCACGAACCCATCGGGCGAGCTGCCGAAACGATGCGACAACAT
>JAEUAF010000518.1 GCA_019695485.1 Sorangium sp. | reverse complement strand
GCGTTTGCTCCGCCGGGGCTCGCTCCGCCGGCGTCGCTTCTGGCGCCGGCGGAGCGAGCCCCGGCGGAGCAAACGCCGGCGGAGCGAACACCGGCGGAGCTAGCGCTGGCGGGGCGAACACCGGCGGCGCGGTCTCTTGCACCATCGGCGGCGAGCCGGGCGCGACGCTCACGAGCTGCGCCACCTGGACCGTTCTGCGCAGCAAAAGCGGGTGCGCCAGCATCGAGCTCACGAGCTCGGGAGTTCTCTTTTCGCGCCCGGGCGTTCGCGGGGACGCGAACGACGTCTTCTACAACGGGGATAACATCGCGCTCGCTCAAGGCGGACTGAAGGGGGACTTCGACATCAAAGTCGAATTCGAGAACTTTCAGCCAGGTTCGCCGTATTTCCTCGAAGGGCCGGAATTCGAAGCCGGCGTTTTCTGGCGAGACGCCCAGGGCTCGCTCTACCAAGCCACGGGCCAGCTCGGCGAGAGCACGGCGCAGGCCATCCTGATCAATAACCACGACTTTTTGCAGAAACTGCTCGATCCGACCCCCAACCCCAACTCACTCTTCGGCGCTTCTGCGAGCGTCGAGATCAAACGCGAGAGTGGAATGCTCACCGTAATCGCGACCCTCAACGGACAGAGCGTCTCCCTGCAATCCAGCGTTCCCTTCAGCGAGGAACCGCTCGACTTTGGAATCGGCATCGGCTCGAGCGGAAACACCCAACAGTGGAAAGACTCGTCCGTCGTACTCACGAGCGTCACGGTCAACGGCGGCGGTGGGGCCGTGAAATCGGATACCTTTGATTGTCTCCAGTAGACGCTCACGGCTTGCCCGGATGAGGTCACGCCCAAGCTCAACCTCTCACTTTGCTACCGGTCAGCCCGGTTCAGGACTGGCCCTTAAGGGAGCCTCACGCTCCATACCACGGAGAGTAGCCAGCCCGTGCCGGTCGCCAGCAGCGCCGGCGAGCCGAGCAAGGCGTCGACCGGAGAGCCCCCTTCCTCTCGAACGTGCACCAGGCGCAGGTAGTCCAGCACGCCGAACAGCACGAAGGGCAACGACGCGAACTTGCGCGCTGGGATCAGAACCGCCGATTCCATCGAATAAAGCGCGTAGCCCACCACGGCCATGGCCGCCGTGATGGTCATGCAGTGATCGAGGAAGGCCTTGTTGTAGCCGAGCAGCGAGGGGCGGTGCGAGCCACCGAGGCCCTTGACCACGTCGGCGCGACGCTTGGCGAGCGCCAGAAACAAGGCCAGCGCATACGAACAGAGCAGCATCGGATTCGAGGGCGGCACGTTGACCAGCGCGCAGCCGAGCAAGACGCGCAGCACGAACCCCGAGGCCAGCAAGAACACATCGAGCAACGCGATATTCTTCGCGCCCAGGCAGTAGACGAGGTTGATGCCCAAGTACACGAGCGTAATGCTGAGCGCGTCGCGACTCCCCGACAGCCAGGCGAGTGACAGCGACCCCAGCACCAGGAGCGCGGACCAAATATAGGCGGCGCGCGGCGAAACGCGCCCCGACGCCACGGGCCGCTTCTTCTTCTTCTCGTGAACGCGGTCGCGCTCGGCGTCGCGGGCGTCGTTGAACGAGTACACTGCCGAGTTCGCGAGACAGAAGGCCGCGAAGCCCAGGGCGAAGACCCGCGCCGCGAAAGCCGCGCCATTCGCCACGGCGAAAGGAACGGGCATGAACACGAACACGTTCTTGACCCAGTCCTTGGGGCGCGAAAGCAAGAGATAGTCGCGAACCATCAGGAGCTCGGATCTACACGATCGAGCGCGGCTTGTCCTGTTCTCCGCGCGCTTGCGGCCGCCGTGGGCAGAGCGGGCTCACTCGGCCGGCAGTGGACTCACTTGATCGGCCCGCAAGAGCTCGACCCAGCGCCGTACGCTGCCAAGGATGATCAGGCTGACACCGAGTAAAAGCGCGCTCGTGACCAGCAGATTGACGAGGCCAGTGAAGCGCGTAGCCGCCACCAACGTCATCGGATAGTAGATGCGGCGCGCGCTCATCACGCCAGCGGTCATCGTGGTAACGCCGATGAAGAGCAGCGGCGCGAGCGTCACCCAGGCGTATTTCTTCTTCGGCGCTTCGCGCAAAATGATGGTCGTGCCCACGCACAGCGCCGCGCACGCCAGCAGCTGATTGGCGATGCCGAACATCGGCCAAATCGTCGAAATGCTGCCGGTCAGGATGAAATAGGTGAAACCCGAGACAATCACCAGGGTCGATAGCGCCGCCGAGGGCAAGCTATTTTCCCGTCCGAACTCAGGTCGCGCACGCGCCAGCAACTCCTGCAACAAGAAGCGCCCGATGCGCGTGCCGGTATCAATCGTGGTGAGAATGAACAGCGCCTCGAACATGATCGCGAAGTGATACCAGTAGGCGATCAAGGTCTGCATCCCGGGCAAGCCGCTGAACACGCGCGCCATGCCGACGGCCAATGAAACGCCGCCGCCCGTGCGCGCCGCGACCACCTCGCCGGCCCGCGCCGAAAGCCCAGGCAACTCCTTTACTTGAATGCCGAGCCGAGCAAAATCGGCGTCGCCGAGCGTCGTCGCGTGCGGCTGCTTCGGATCCACTTCGTAGCCGAGTGCGCCCAATGTGCGGTTCGACAGCGCCAGCAGCTGCGAGGCGCTCTTCTGGGTGCCGACCAAGGAAAGCAGCGACTGGTCAGCCTTGAGCCCGAGAATCTTTCGATCGTGCGC
The DNA here is from genome assembly GCA_019695485.1 of Sorangium sp. GTDB lineage: Bacteria > Myxococcota_A > Polyangia > Polyangiales > Polyangiaceae > PMG-095. The sequence continues at coordinate 2,475 of JAEUAF010000518.1, read as the reverse complement.
ACTGAGCTCGGCGTCCGCGCGCGCGAGCTCCGCGCGGGATCGCGCTAGGCCTTGCTGATGCGTCTCGGCGCTAGCCAGGATCGCAATCTTGGGATCGGTGTTGATCGCGACGTAGTCCTCCGGGGGCATCACGCAGGCGGCGATCAACGCCGTGATGCCGACCAGCCCCTCCATCAACATCGCTCCGTAGCCGATGCTGCGACAGTGCGTCTCCTTGTCGATCATCTTGGGGGTGGTGCCGCTCGCCACCAGCGCGTGAAAGCCGCTGATCGCGCCGCAGGCGATGGTGATGAAGACGAACGGAAACAGCGGCCCCTTGATGATCGGTCCCCCGCCGTGAACGAACTTGGTCATGCCCGGCATTTGAATCTGGGGGTGAACGATCACGATGCCGAACACGAGCGCCAGGATCGTCCCGATCTTCAGGTAGCTCGAGAGGTAGTCGCGCGGACAGAGCAAGAGCCACACCGGCAGCACGCTCGCCAGGAAGCCGTAGCCTGCGATCGCGAGTGCGAGCGCAGTTTTCGAGTATCGGAACGCGTCGGCGAGGCTCGAATCGGAGATCGCCTTGCCGCCCACGAGGGCCAGCGCAAGCAGGGCCACACCGACCACGCTGGCCTCGCGGATGCCCCGAACACTGCCTTTTCTAACCCCGTAGATATAGGCGCCCATCAAGAGCGCGATCGGAATCGAAGCCCCGACCGTGAACACGCCCCAGGCGCTCTCGGCGAGAGCGCCGACGACGACATTGCCGAGCCCCGCGAGCGCGATCACGATGATGAATAGGATCGCGACCGCCGTGACCGTGCCGAGCGCCGGACCCAACTCCTCACGCGCCAGCGCGGCGAGCGAGCGCCCCCCCCGCCGCGTGCTGCTCACCAGGATCACGAAGTCGTGCACCGAGCCGGCCAACACGACCCCGAACAGGATCCAGAGAAAGCCTGGGTAGAAGCCGAACTGAGCTGCGAGCACCGGCCCAATCAGAGGCCCCGCGCCAGTAATCGCGGCGAAGTGATGACCGAACCAGACCCAGCGATTGGTCGGGTGAAAGTTCTGACCGTCCTTCAGGCGGTGTGCGGCGGTGACGCGCGCGTCATCGAGGCACAGCACTTTGGCGGCGATGAACGCCGAATAGTACCGATACGCAAGCGCGAGCACGGCGAGAGCCGAGAGCATCCACCAGGCGGCGTTCATGGTTCGCGCGTCATACTACGAACCCGGAGCCGGGCTTCAAGGCGCCCCCCGAGCTCCGCGAAACCCGCGAAAAATGGCCGCAGGCGGACCTCTGCATCCGCGCCGAGCTTCCGCCCGGCGGCCGGACGACGTCAACGGCGCGCCGACCCCTGATATTCGTTGGAAAGCGGCCGTTTAGCTGAGGAAGGCCTCTCGGAGCTGGTCCGCCGATGTCCACAGGTGACAGCGCTTTGCAGCAAAACCCGATAAACAGCGAGCACTCGGACCCGAGTGTCGCCCGGCTGCTCGGGCAACGCGTCGGAAACTACGTCATCGAACGCCCGCTTGCCCGCGGTGGGATGGGGTCGGTGTTTGTCGCCAAACACCCGCACATCGGACGTGAAGTGGCGGTCAAGTTCCTGAGCCCTGCGCTGAGCTCGCAGCCCGAACTCACGCAGCGCTTCCTCAGCGAGGCGCGCATCGCCGCCAGCCTGAAGCACCCGAACATCGTGGACATCCTCGATTTTGGCGACATCGACGGGCGCTTTTACTACGTGATGGAGTTATTGCGCGGCGCAGACCTCGGCGACCGCATGAAGGCGCAGGGGCGTTTTAGCGCAGAAGCCGTCGAGCAATACGTGCAGCAGATTTGCTCGGCGCTCGATGCCGCGCACGCGGCCGGCGTCGTCCATCGCGACTTGAAGCCCGCCAACGTGTTCGTGCTCGAAGGCGACGCGCTCCGCCTCAAGTTGGTCGATTTCGGGGTCGCCAAGCTGCTCACCTCGAGCGGCACCAAGACCCGGCATGGACAGGTGTTGGGAACTCCGAGTCACATGGCGCCCGAACAAGCGCTCGGGGATTCGCCGCAAGTCACGGCGCAAAGCGATCTCTACGCGCTTGGCGTCATCGCCTACGAAATGCTGACCGGCACCCCGGTATTCGAGCACGAATCCGACGTCATGCTGATGGTGATGCACGTGCGCGACCAAGTAACGCCGATCCGCGAGCGTGCGCCCGACGTGCCCGAGCGCGTCGCGCAGATCGTAGAAGCTTGCCTCAAGAAAGAGCCAAAGGACCGTCCGCGTTCCGCTCGCATGCTTGCAGATCTGTTCTCGGAGGCTGTGCGCCTCGAGCGCGCCGCGCCGCTCGCACGACCGCGACCCGTCAGCGACCATGCCGACGCAGTGAAAGCTCCGCCAGGGCCCGCGCGAGCGGCTCCCGCACCCGAGCGACCCGCGCCGGCGCGCCCCTTGGCCGCTCCCTCACCCGCGGCGCCGCCCCGCGCAGAACCAGCTCCGCTCG
>JAEUAF010000313.1 GCA_019695485.1 Sorangium sp. | reverse complement strand
TTCTCCGGCGACCACGTTCACCGAGCGCGCTGGTAGACCGCCACCCAAAATGCGGTCGAACGCGGCGCTGCCCGTGCTCAGTCGCTCGAGCGGGGGGCTCGAGCTCACGGCTGGCCCCGACGGGCGGGGACGATGCGCCGTGCCACAAGGAGCGGGATACGCGCGAGCTGGTCGACGACGACGGAGCCCGTCAAGTCCACGAGAAGCAAACAGAGTTCTCGCGCGAGCTCACGGAGGGCATCGAGCGGGGGACCGTGCGAAGCGTTCCAAGAGGCAGGAACTGCGTAGCGGTGCTCGAGGCTGTCCCTCGTGATGGTGAGTTCGCCAAGCTCCGGCCAATCCGCAACCGCGCGTTGGGTCGCGCGTCGCATTAACGTGGCGGTCGCGGCGGTGCCGAGGGTGTCGGCCACTGCCTCCCAAAGGATGTCGAAGAGCGCAGCCACCGAGGGCGGCGAGCCAGTGTTTTCTCCCCCAGGACACGTCGCTTGGGGCCCTTTCGTTGCTTCGACGGGGGCTGGCGGCGCGTTCGGGCCACGCTCTGCGCCGCCGCTTACTCCGCTGCTGCGCGAGGTGCTCTCCCAGAGCCGCGTGTCGAGCCACGGCTTGGGTTGGAGATTTATCGAGAAAACACCAGATTCACCCACTGGGCCTTGCCTCACCGGGAGCGTTACATACCGACGCCCCGGGACGGCCGAACAGGGAGCCGTCCACAGGCGCAGATTCAGGGCAGCGTACGCCCTACTTCCGCCATTCGCCAGCTCGACGTCGCCGACCACAGGCCTCGGCCGGTGCAAATTGCCCCAGTGTCGCGCTCGACGTGAGACGTTGCTGTACAAGGGAAACGCGACGCTAGGCATTGATCATCACTTTGAGGGCGCGGGTCTTCGCGGCGGTTGGCAAAGGGTTCGGCCTCGACGATCGCTTCGAGCCTGCAGCGTCCTCCAGGAGCGTCTTGCGGGGTGCGGAGTGGACGAGGGCTTTCATTTCGAAGGTGCTCCTGCACCGTTCATGCCGTTGGCGTGATCTCGACTCGGCCGGAGCCGCCTCCTTGGCACACCCTATGCGTAGACGGCGTTTTTGGGACGTTCAAGGCTCGCGGGCAGGGGATGGCGTTGAATTCGCATCCCACTCCGCGTGACGCTGTCGACGCTCGGCACGGTAGTTGGTGATTTCGAGCTTGATGCCGTCCGGATCGTGGAAGAACGTGGCGACGTAGTCACTGGCGTACTCGGGGTACGCGCTGGCCTCGCTGGCTTGGATGCCGAGGCCACGAAGCGCGGCGGCGACCGCGTGAACGTCCGCCACCGAATCGACGCGCAGGCACAAGTGATGCAAGCCCACGGCATAGGGCTCGTGCGTCGAGAGACTGCGCGCCGGGCGTAGGACGAAGCCGAAGTGTCGATTGAAGTATTGAATGTGCGGCTCCGCGCCAAGCGAGAAGGCGCTCTTGCGAAAGCCGAGTACGCCGAGCATGACTCGGTCGTAGAAGCCTTCTGACCTTTTCAGATCGGAGACACTCACAAAGAGGTGATCGATCCCAATGACTTCTTGCATGCATTCCTGGTTTCAGCAGTGGCGCTGCTCGTTTGTAGGCGATTCGCTTCAGGAGATCGACAAGCCGCCATCCACCGGTAGCTCGACGCCCGTGATGTAGGAGGCAGCCGGTGACGCCAGGAACAGCACGGTTCGAGCCACCTCCTCCGCCGCCCCAAAGCGAGCCAACGGGATCCGCGCGCTGTAGTGCGCGGCCGTTTGAGCCGCGACCTCCGGCGGCAAGCCGAATTTTGCTTGAATCGGCGTCAGGATGGTGGCGGGTGACACCGAATTTACGCGAATACCGCGCGGCGCCAGCTCCACCGCCAAGCTTCGCACTAGCGCGGCGACCGCGCCCTTGGTTGCGGAATAGATCGACATCGCAGAAGTCCCGCGCTGATCGGCGACCGAGGTATTGACGATCACGGAAGAGCCCGAGAAAAGGAACGGCAATAGCTTCTGCAGCGTAAAGATCACGCCCTTGACGTTGACGTCCATGTGTTCGTCGTAAAACGCCTCAGTCACGGCCTCGAAGGCCGCCAGCTGGGCGATTCCCGCATTCAGAAACAGAATGTCGAGCCGCCCGAAGCGCCGTTCGACCTCGGCCGCGAGCCGGGTGGCATCGCTGAGCGATCGCGCGTCGGCTTCGAGCACCAACACGTCTTCGGGTAGCTCGCGGCGTGCGGACGCCAGCGTTTCCGGATTCCGCCCGGTGACGATGACGCGCGCACCCGCGCGCTGCAAAAGCTCTGCCGTGGCCCGCCCGATCCCGGTCGTGCCGCCGGTGATGAGCGCGACTTTTCCAGAGAGGCCTTGGGTGTCCGAGTTTTCCATGTGCGGTTCCTTTCTTGACCAAACGGTCAGTAAATGGGCAAATCAAATTCGAGCCTCGCCACTAGTCGAGCAAACGGCGCGCGGTTTGCAGCACTCCGCGCACGAACGCGGGCTCTCGGTTCACGCGTGCCACCACCGCCAGGCCTTGTGCGATAGTGAGGAGTGAGCGAGCCGTGGCGCGCGCGTCGAGCTCTGCGCCGACCTCGCCCGCGCTCTTTGCCCGCCGCAACGCGCGAGTGAAGGCGGCTTCCATCAGATCCAATTTGCGCCGAAGCACGTCGGACATTTCCCTGTCCTTGGCGCCGAACTCCGGAATCGAGTTACCGACCAAGCAACCGTGGAAGTCCGGCGCCTCGGCGACTGATTCCCACTGTTTGAAGATGCTCTCGATGTTCGCGCGCCCGGAGCCCGGCGCGTCCAAGACATCCACCACCGATGGCTTCAAAATCCGCTCGAAGTAGCGTTCGACGATACGCAGGAACAAAGCGCGCTTGTCGCCGAAGGCGCCGTATAAGCTTTGGCGGCCGAGCCCCGTGGCCTGCTCCAGCTCGGAAAGCCCCGTGGCCTCATAGCCCTTCTTCCAGAACAACAGCATGGCGCGGTCCAGCACCTGATCTTCGTCGAAGCTTCGCGGACGACCTGCCACCCGAGCCATTCTTCATTTATTGACTGAGCTGTCAATAAATTCCTCGGCGCACCATTTCAAAGCCGCCTACGGACGTCCGGGTAGCGTGAAGCGCCGACTGATGACCTGCCGCGGGAACACGCGGCCACGCACGTGGCCGCGAATGCCAGAACTAGTTCGTCTTCGTCAGCAGTCCGGGCCGATACGGGAGCGTGTCGTAGGTGCCGGAGGCCGACGGGCTCTTGCCCTGGTAGAGAAACTGCATGTTGCAGGGGTCGATGGTCTGTGTTTCGTCCGGATTTTCGCGGACCATGTCGCCGTGGCTGATATCGTTCGTCCACGCGGTGCCGGTGAAGGTGACGTTGCTCTTGCCAGCGAAGGGCGTCGTTTGGCTGGACGCGCCGGGTATGGCCGTAAAGGTGCCACCGAGGCTGGTTGCGCTGAAGGCGCGGAAATAACGGCCGCTGCCCTGGGCCTCGACGATCATGAGATATTGTCCGGTCCCCTTGACCGCGTAGACTTGCACCGCTTCGAACAGATTGGCGCTCGTGTCGCTCAGGATCGACGTGGAGTTGCTGAAGGTGCCGGGGAAGTTGCCGATTGGCATCGAGGCTCGATAGATGTGCCCGTTGTCGCCCGCGAAGAAGAGATAACAGTTCGTGCTATCGCAGATCACCGTCTGGTCGATGGGGCCCGTGCTCGATCCCCCAGTGGGATCTTCGCTGAGGAGCGGCTTGCCTGCCGACCAAGACGACGCCTTGGTGGGGTCCGACGACGTCATGTAGCAAAACTTCGCCGAACACCATTGATACGCCAAAATCCAAGTGCTCTTCGGGGTGAAGTAGAAGAGCGTCGGCGCGACCGCAGAGGTCGCCATCTTGGTCTGCGTCGCTGTGCTCGCGCCGGGCCAATCAGTGAAGGTCATCGCGGCCGAGCCGTAAGATCCCGAGTGCATCGACATGTAGACGATGTGCTGATTGTTGTAGACGACGTTGGTAAAGTCCTTCAGCGAGTCCCAGCCGTTGGCTGGCGTGGCGAGCGGGCCGCCCGAATCCTTCCACTTGAACGATGTCGGGAATGGGCAGGAGCCGCCGCCGCCCGTGCCGGTCGCGCCGCCTGTCGCGGAAACGCCGCCCGTTGATTGGGTGCCGCCCGCGGCGGTCGTGCCGCCCGTGGCCTTGCCGCCACCGGTCGCCGCTCCACCTGCCGTCGTCGTGCCTCCAGCGGACGAAGCTCCGCCCTTGGCAGTGCTGCCTCCGTTCGCATTCGCGCCACCGGCCGGATTCGCACCGCCTCCGCTCTGATTCCCGCCTGCGCTCGAGGTGCCGCCCTTGCCAACTGCGCCGCCGGCGTTGCTCCCGCCAGCCGAGTTGCTCGCGCCGCCCGCCTGGGCGCCGCCCGCTTGGGCGGTGCCTCCGTTCGTGGAGCCGCCGTTCGCGTTCGACGTGCCGCCGCTTGGGTTCGCGGAGCCGCCCATGCCCGGCGCGTTACCTCCCAGGCCGACCGAGTTCGAGCCGGCGTTGCCTGCCCCGCCACGCGCGCTGGTACCGCCGGCTAGACCGGGATCCGAATTTTGCGCTGCGCTACAACTAACGACGGCAGCTGCAGCCGCCACGGTGAATAATTGAAGCGTGTTGGTACGCAAGCGTCCTCCGATCGGTGTCTCAGGTCGGCTTCTTCTCATTTTAGTGCACTAACTTGGCGTTTCGGGCGCCCCTAATTCCCGGGCGGGCGCTTTTCGATCATCACTTCACGTTGAAGAGCTCACTTACGGCATTTCGTTGCGGCAGAGCCTGCGAACGAATCATCGCCGGCTGAAGACGCATCTGACGAGGCATGCAGAGGTGAGCTCGGGTTCGCCTCAGCGCAGCACCGCGAGCACGCTACCGCGAGCACGCTGGCGGCACGCGCGCTGGCTCGCACCACACGTTCGACGGCCCAGTGCCGATTCGAGACGTTGCCGAGCAACACGCCACCCGCCGAGTTTTTTCTGGCAAGCTCGATCACGTTTGGATCAAGCTCGTAAAAGTGCACGCTTCCTCGGCGCCCGCTCAGCGGACGGCGCTCGTTCTGCTCTCTGCTTGATGCCGAGCAGCATGCGGCGGTCCATCGCAAAGCCGAGCGGTTCGAGCAGCGTGGGGCCAAAGGCGAGGCGCGTCGCGAGATCTTTGGAGCAGGCGGCCCTAAAGCGGCTAATGACCCGACAACGCGTGTCGCCCAACGGCTCGACGAAGAACAGCCAACTCGAGGTCGCCCAAGGCTCTCCGGCTGCCTTTGGGGGCTCCGCGGCAGCGGCTTTGGCAAGCACGTAGCGGTCCGGCTCAACGGCGACGATCTGCAGTCGCGGCGCGTTGGGATTTGGATGCAGCAACAGGGGCTGACCGACACGAGCTTGCCACTCTGGATGAATCCGCTCCGCGTTACGAACTTCACAGCCGACCAGGTTCTCGAGCCATTGGTAGCTGTAAAAGCCTGCGCGATCCGCCCCGATCTGAGCGATCCAAGCGTAGGCCTGGGTCGGGGTCGCGTCGATCTCGACGCCGTGCGTGTAGCTCCAGAGTGGCTCAGGGACCAGCTCGTCACCCGGGTAGTTGCGCGCGGCCTCGGCGCTGCTGAGGCCCCAGTGGCTGCGTGCCTTGCGTAAGAAAGGCGATAAGAACGCTCCGATCAAGACCAGGACGCCAGCCACGCCCTCGACGACGTCGAGCGCGCTGTCGCGGGGCAGGCGGCCCTCGGCGCGCTCGGCCAAGTGGCGCAGCTGCGCGCTCTGCATGAAGTGATGGATGGGCCGGATGCGTATCAAGTGCAGGCGCTCATCCTCCGAATACGCGGCGCGAGCGCGGACCGAAAGGCGCGTCGTCTTCGCGTCGAGCGCCTCCAACGCGAACGCCCAGCTGACTTGCCAGAAGCTCGGGGGGCGGGGTGACGCGAATGGGAGCTGTTTCTTGGCAGCCGAATCGTAGAGCCCGCCGAGCACGAGTGCTCGCGGCGCGTCGATGCGCAGCACCTCGAAGCCGCCGGCGTCGTCCGGCGCGGCCGGCAAAATTTGGCCCACTTCGATGTGCTGAAGCTCAGGATTGAGCTCGCGTGCGCTCGGCACGAAGCCGTTATCGAGCGCATCGATGGCGTAAAACCCGGCGCGTCCACAGCCCATTTGCACGAGCCACGGCCAGATGGCTTCCGGCGTGGCCGCAATGGTTATGCCGTACGTGACCTGCGCGGGCGCGTCCGGCAGCAGGTCATCGCCGGCCAGCGGTCGCTCGTTCTCTCGAGCTTCCGGCGTGCCAAGTTGGCGCGAAAGCGAGCCGAGCAAGGTTCGACGAATGAAATGCGAACCGGGACCGACGATCAGGAAGTAGCGCTTGAACTTCTTCCACGAGTCCTCGTCGGTGGCGTCGACTCGGACCTCGATCTCGACGCGGCAGCCATCGTCGCCCCGAGGCAGCACGCGCAGTGCCCAGGCCACTTTGACGAAGTCGGGCCTCGTGAAGTCAGCGTACTCATGAGCGTCGTCAACATGAACGAAGGGGATCTCGAGTTGCCAGACCTTGCCGATCGCGCCCACGATGAGCTCGTGCGGCGGATCCTCTGCCAAGAGCTGAAAGCCCGGCTTTTCGCGGGACGACTTCAAGTCATCGATGCGTAGGCTGAGGGGCTCGTGGCGGCCGCTCAGCGTCCGCGGCAGCTCCCTCAGCGCGAACAGCGCACGCACCAGCGGTGCCGTCGCGAGGTTCTCATGGCGCAGTAACTGCCAAACGCGAGCGGGGGGCGCCGCAAGATCGACGCCATCGAGCTCGAGCAGGCGCGGAGTGGGAATGACTTGGTCGAGCATGGGAGGGAGGCGAGCAAGAGCTGCGCCTGACGCCCCCGCCGCGAAGCCCGCGTTTCTCGAGTCATGAACGCGCTCGCGCGCACGAATTGCGTGCCCCAAAATCAGGTGAGCAAGCGCTGCGTGCTCGGCGCTCGCGGCTTGCGAACGGCAACAGCGGCTCTACCTGTGCAAGAGGCCGCTTGCGCCGTATCGCCTGGCAATCACACCCGGCTGAGGGGTCGGCGTGCCAAGCTTTGGCTGGCTCGAGTGTCCGACCGACTTGCCGCAGAGATTGTTGGGGTTGGTCCTTGCCGCGTTGCTCGCCACGGGCTGCTCGCGGGCGAGCCCTAGGCCAAGCCCTGGAGTCGGGCGAACCTCGGAAAGTGCGGCGACCGCGCTCGGAACGGTGTTGATCGAGGGCGTGCCTCATGTGCTGCAGAAGCCGGACTTCTGCGGCGAGGCCGTGGCCGAAAGCTGGCTCTCCGCCCTCGGTGTGCCCATCGACCAGGACCAGGTCTTTGCGCTCTCGGGCATGGATCCGGCACGCGGCATGGGCGCGACGACGCCGGAGCTCCGCGTGGCGCTGGAACGGCTCGGCTTCGAGGTAGGTCCGGTTTGGCAGACCGTCCGCGCGCGCGACGACAGCGCGCTCGAGCAAGCGTTCTTGGAGATGCATGCCGATCTGGAGCGCCGGGTGCCGTCGATCGTTTGCATGCACTCGGACGCGAGCGCGGAAGCTACCGAGCACTTCCGGCTCGTGCTCGGCTACGACGCGAGCAGCGACGAGGTCGTCTATCATGAACCCGCGCGTCGCGCCGGAGCCTATCAACGCATGGCGCGCCGCCAGTTTCTCGCACTCTGGCCGCTGAAATACGAGAGCGAGCGCTGGTCCTTGATCCGCTTCCGTTTGGCAGGAACACCCCGCGCGCTGCCAGAGCCGCCAACGCACCTGCGCGCGAACTTCGCGCAGCACGTGCTCGCCTTGCGGCCGCGAGTGCCGCCCGGGTTCAGTGTGGTCGTGGCAGCGCCCTTCGTGGTGTTGGGCGACGATAGCGAAGCGCGCGTGCGCGCCGAGGCCGACGGTGTCGTGCGCTGGGCGGTCGAGCGGCTTCGGCAGGATTTCTTTCAGCGCGACCCTGAGCGCATCCTCGACATTTGGTTGTTCAAAGATGAAGAGAGCTACGAGCGCCACACACGCGCCCTGTTCGGCAAACCCCCGTTTACCCCCTTTGGATACTACTCGAGTGACGACGGCGCGCTGGTCATGAACATCGCCACCGGCGGCGGAACGCTCGTGCACGAGATCGTCCACCCCTTCATCGAGACGAACTTTCCGAACTGCCCGGCCTGGTTCAACGAGGGCTTGGGCTCGTTGTTCGAGCAATCCGCCGATCGCGACGGACACATCGTGGGACTCACCAACTGGCGCCTGTCGGGACTAAAGCGCGCGATTCGGAGCAAGAAAGCTCTCACATTTCGGGCGCTGCTCAGCACCACTAGTCAGCAATTTTACGACGACGACAGCGGTCGCAACTACGCCGAAGCGCGCTACCTCCTCTACTACCTACAAGAACAAGGGCGGCTCCTCGACTACTACCGCGAGTTCAAGAGCCATCAACAGCAGGACCCTAGCGGCTTCGAAAGCTTGCTGCGAGTTCTTCAGGAAGACGACCCTGCACGCTTGCAGCAGCGCTGGGAAGCCTTCGTGCTAGGGCTGCACTTTCCGTGAAATGAGGGGTGGGAACACAGCCTTGTCCGACGCTCGCTAGTGCTAGTGGGGGAGCGAGGGCACGCCGTTCGCGTCGAGTACGCAGGTCGCGCCACTGCCGCCCTCGCCGCCGAAGCCCGCATAGACATCACAGCGCTGGCAGTTGGCCTGCACTGGCGGCGTTCCTGCTAAAATGGTGCCAATGCCGCCTTCGGGAAGGCACTGGTTCGCGACCCAACCCTCTGCGTAGGCGTAGGTCAGGCTGCCGCTCTCCGTGTCGTAGACCAGCCGATAGAGGCTCTCTCCACCCACGATCGACTCGAAGCGCGTGGTGCCGTCGTCGCATTCAGCGTAGGTGTCGAATTCAGGCGCAATTTTCGCCGCGTGGACGAGTGCGAGATTGGGCTGGCACAAGGGTGCCGCGGCGCAAATGCCTTCCAAGGAGCGCTCGCAGCGCGTCTCGCCAAGCTCGGTCGCGGCACAGTTGCAGTCGGGCGCAGCGTAGCAGCGGCTCTGAAGCTCACTTGTGATCCGCACGTTGCAGCGCTTCACCGCGTCCAGCAAATTCTGGGGATCGACCTTTGGATCGAACTGTCTCGCGACGCTGTCGAGCTCCGCGTGCCAGGCGCTAAGCTCGTCGCAGCTGCGCGCCGTCGTGTCGCAATCGAAGCGCGCGCTGTCTTCAGTCGCCGCAATGCAACCGCTCTCGCTGGGAACGTTGGCAGTCGTGATGCACTCACATTTTCCGCACAGCATGCTGCAGGTTTCGACATCGGACCCCGGACCTTCCCAGATCCCGGGAGCCTGCGTCACTCGCGGAATGCAGCGCCCCCCGCCGCACTCGGTATCCGACTGACACCGTGTGCGATAGCAACAGCTGGCATCGAATTGGGACCCCGGCTCCCCGCATTTCAGGGCAGCTCGCGTCGACGCCGCGTCGCAGGTGGACGGCGCCATCGTGAAAGTCGGTTTCGCGCAGCCGGGGAAGGTGAGCGGCGGCAGCTGTCGGTCGTGACAAGTGCCGGCTCCGCCGCCGCCCACCGCGCCGTCCCCGAGCCCCAC
>JAEUAF010000164.1 GCA_019695485.1 Sorangium sp. | reverse complement strand
GTACACGTCGGTCGCGCGGAGGCTGATGCGCAGCTCGTGGACGATTGCCGCCGGTGGCCCGAGCCGTTCGCGCGGTGCAGGGAGCGCCCGGATCGGCACGGGCGCGACGTTGTGGGTGATCGGTTCGTCGGGCATCGGGTAACCGAGACGTTGGTCGGTGGCCGCTGGCGAGAGGAGGTGAGATGCGCCGGCTGACCGGGCGCACCTCCCTCCCCCTCCCGCACTGGCGCGGGGCGAGGGAGCCGAGGAGGCCGTCTCGCCCGGTGACAAGGCCCTGCGTGGGGGAATGCCGCCGGCCTTGTCGCGCGCAGCGAGCAAGCTACTGCGAGCCCCGCGCTGCGGACATCCCTGCGCGGGTAGTGTTTTCTTGCAGGCATCGTTACGTGCCAGCGCGCGCGTCGATTCAAGCCGAGCGCTGAGCGTAGATCGTCCGCCAGGCGCGCAGCATGGGGAGGACGAGTCGCACAAGCGACCCGCCCGCGTCGATCAGGGTGTTCGTGGTCGGCAGCAGCTCGGGCTCGCGTGCGCTGTCCTTTGAGAGGTACATCGCCACCATGCAGGCGACGATCACGGCGTGGCGGTGGCCGTCCCGCAGACCGCGAGCGGCAGCGAGGGATCGCGTGATGCTGTAACGCAGGCGAGCCGTTGCGGTGGCCGCGTCGGGGTAATGCGCGATGTAGCTGTGGTTTCCGGTGGCCTCGTCGTCCGCCTGGTCGGCGTAGCTGTCGAGCATCGTCGTCGCCAAGGCGATCCACGGCCAATGCGCCGCGCAGGCGTCGGCGATCTCGTCGTCCGCGAGATTCGGTCCTGCTGCCAGCGCGAGCAGAACATGCACGAGAAGCGAGGCACTAGCCGCACCGCTCAGCTCGAACCACGTCAGCTCGTGCTCCTCTGGGAACTCATCGGCTGCCCAAGCTCGGAGCGCGGCGTCGCGCCGCCGCGGGTCGGTCTCGTGGTTGATCCCGAGCACGAGTGCGCGCCGTGCTTCGCGGCCGACCAGTGGGCGCACGCGCTCGAATGAAGGCAGTCGCCCGCATTGCTCGCGGCAGGTTGTGACCAGCGCGACCAGATAGCCGCCGTCGTTGCTCCACGGATGGTGGCGGTAGTAGTCGCCGGCGGGGCTGCCCGGATCGAGCGCGTCCATCAACGCACGATGCAACTGGCGACCGTTTGCCGGCGTGGGGTGGCGCTCGCTTACGTTGTCGAGGTAGTCCCAGATCGTCTCGTAGGCGACCAGCAGTCGCAGCAGATTCGCGTCCCGCCGACGCGGAAGAATCGTGAAGAGCGCCGCTCCATCGGCATGGCCGCGCTTGTGATCGAGCGAATGCAGCGCGTCCTCGCGCAGCGGTGTGTCCGGAATCGAGGCGGCCATCGCGCGCCATCTGCGCGTCTCGCGCGACACGGAACGCAGCCCCCAGGACAGCTCCCGAGTGGCGCCGCCGATCAGTGCCCGAATCTGGGCAGGCGAAAGCGGCGTCGGATCGACGTTCCCTGCACGCGGCATCCCGCGCCCAGCCTATGCGGGTGGCTGGTTCCTACACGCCGTGCGCAACCACCGGTAGGAGGTGTCGCGTGACGCGAGCTTCATGATGTACGGTCCCGTTCAGGGATGGGGTTGTGAGCGGGCTTTCCACCAAGCACGTCGTACTTGGACTCGTGCTCCAGCGGCCGGGCTACGGCTACGACCTTCAGCAGCGCCTCGCGTCGCGACTGGGCTTTCTCGGCCTTTCCGAGAACGCCGTCTACAAGATTCTCGATCGCCTCGAAGAGGACGGGTGGATCAAGCCGACCGACGCGAACGAAGATGGTGGTGGCACAACCCGTCGCGCACTGCGCGTCACCTACGAGGCGACAGACATCGGGCGTCTTCGGTTCAAGGAATGGCTGGCAATGCCGAGCGACCGCGCGGTCTTGCGCGATGAGTTGCAAGCCAAGGCGCACGTAACGAGCGACCCGGAGGATCTGCCCCTTGTGCTTCGGGTAGCCGAAGAGCAGCAGCGGGCATGTCTGAGTGAGCTGGGGATGCTCAAGCGCCCAGCTCTTGCGCGGGTCGCCGATCCAGAGGTGCCCTGGATGCACTGCGCGAAGATGATGACCGACGAGTTTTCCGTGCGGTGGTTGCAGTTCATGGTCGATTGGCTCGACGCGATCTGTGAGCTGATGGAAGAACGGATCCAGCGGACGGCTGCCCTCACGCACTCGACGCCCCAATGATGCCGCTGCTTCGCCTGGAGTCGGTCGCGAAGTCCTATTGGCGTGGCACGCGCGAGTTGCGGGTGCTGACAGACGTGTCGCTCGATGTGCATGCGGGCGAGCTGGTTGGGGTCTACGGCAAGCAAGAGGCAGGCAAGACGACCCTGCTGAAACTTGCGGGTGGATTCGAGCCACCGGACGCGGGCACCGTGACATTCGACGGGAGAGACCTTTCTGGCGTCTCCGGTAGCGCGATTGCGCGACTCCATCGTGAGGAGATTGCTTGGGTGGAGCGCAGCGGGCCCGAGAGTCGCGAGCTGCTGATGCGGGTCTACGTTGCCCTTCCGATGTATCGCAGGCTCGGCCCGATCAAGGCAGAGCGTCGGGCAGTTGCGGCGCTCGCCAAGGTTGGAGCGGAGGACGCGGCCGACGCGCGTTGGTCGAGTCTGTCCAACACGACCCGGATGCTCGTCGCGATTGCACAGGCATTGGTCCGTGAGCCAAGGTTGCTGCTCGTTGACGACCCCACCGCCGGGCTGGGGATCGTTGACCGCGAGCGGGTCATGGGTCTGCTGCACTCGGCGGCTGAGGACGGCGGCCTGGGCGTGCTGATGGCAGTGCCGGACATGCCGGCGATGATGCACGCGCACGAGGTGCGGTCGTTGAGTCGCGGGCGCCTGCTCGCTCCGGCGGACCCGCCACCCGACGGTCACGGAACGGTCGTTGAGTTCCCCGGCGGCGAGCGGTCGGCCTGAATTGCTTGAGATCCGCGAACTGGTCAAGCACTACCCCGCCGGCGGTGGCGAGATCGTACGCGCGCTGGACGGGGTCTCGATGTCGATCGAGTCCGGAGAGCTGGTCGCGCTGTACGGCCCGAGCGGGTCGGGCAAGACGACGTTGCTGACGATCATCGCTGCGCTGTTGAAGCCCGACAGCGGCGCGGTCCTCGTCAACGACAAGGACATCACGACGCTCTCGGCGCGCGACGCGGCACGGTACCGGCGCCTTGATCTTGGCTACGTCAGCCAGTCCCTTGACCTTCTCCCCGGCGTGCCGGCGATTGACAACGCCGCGCTCAAGCTCTTTGACCTGCGCATCGGCGTACGCGAGGCACACCGCCGCGTCACGCCGTTGTTGGAGCGGCTCGGCCTCGGGAAGCGTCTGCGCCATCGTCCCGAACAGCTCTCCATGGGTGAGCGACAGCGCGTCCTGATCGCCCGCGCGCTTGCGACGGGGCCTCGCCTCGTGCTGGCCGACGAGCCGACCGGGAGCCTCGACAGCAAGCGCAGCCATGAAGTGCTCAAGCTTCTGACGGAGGTATGCAGCGAACAGAACGTCGCCATGCTCCTCGGCACCCACGACCCGCAGGCAGCCGCGTACGCCCACCAAGCATTCACGTTGAGCGACGGCCGGCTCGCCGACCGCGAACGCGAGCCGGACCTGCTCGCAGCCGACGAGACGTAGGCGCACTGCGATGCCGCTGTCCAGCCTGATCCATCTCTATCGCGTCCGCCTGCGATCCCGGTATGTGCAGGAGTTGCTGGCGCTCGCCGGCATCGCCGTCGGCGTGGCGCTGGTCTTCGCGGCGCTGGTCGCAAACACGAGCCTGACCGGCTCGGTGCGTCAGCTTACGAGCGGCATCGTCGGACAGACCCGCTTCCAGCTCGCGGCGCGAAGCGCCGAGGGCTTCGATCAGCGACTGCTTGTCGACGTGAAGCGCATCGAGGGTGTCAAGGCCGCCGCGCCGATCCTCGAAGTTCAAGCCAACGTCATCGGACCGAGCGGCAGGCGCTCAGTGCTGTTCGTCGGCGCGGATCCGCGCTTCGCCCGGCTTGGCGGAGTCCTGCTGCGCCACTTCACCGCAGCCCAGTTGAGCCAGCAGCAAGGACTCGCGCTGCCCGCTCCGCTTGCGACCGCCCTTGGCATTTCTCTCGGCGCTCCGGTCCGCGTGCAGATCGACACGAACACCGTCCCCGTCCTGCTCGGCGCACAGCTCCAGCAGAGCGACATCGGCGCGCTCGTCCACAGCCCCGTCGCCATCGCCCCGCTTGCGTTCGCACAGAAGATCAGCGGTCTGACGGGTCGCGTTACGCGAATCTTCGTGGAGCCCGAGCCCGGAGCCGACCGCCGCGTCGAGGCTGCGCTGCGACACCTCGCCGCCGGGCGCTTGAATGTGCGCGCCGCGAGCAACGACGTGGCCGTCTTCGAGCAGGCGGCCTATCCCACGAACCAGTCCACGGCGCTGTTCTCCGTGTTCAGCGCGCTCGTCGGCTTCCTGTTCGCGTTCAGCGCCGTGCTCCTGACCGTGCCGCAACGACGCCGGCTCGTCGCCGATCTGCGGATGGCAGGACACGAGCCATGGGTGCTCGTCGAGATGCTGCTGTTCGACGCGCTGGTGCTCGGCGTGGCAGGCTCGCTCGTCGGGCTTGAGCTGGGCGACCAAATCTCCCGCCACCTGTTCGGCTCAGTTCCGGGGTACCTCGCGTACGCCTTCGCGATCGGTTCACAGCGCGTGGTGAGCTGGCAGAGCATTGCCATCGCCGGGAGCGCGGGCCTTGTCGCAGCCTGCGTCGCCGTGCTGGCCCCGCTCCGCGACATCCTCGCCCGGCACACGGTCACCGATCCGCCTGCGGCGGACAAGCGGGCTCGCCAGTGGACGGCGCTTGCCGGACTCGCATGTCTCGCGGCAACGACGGTGATCGTCGTCGCGGCTCCGCGCGCAGCACTCGCCGGCCTCGTGGCGCTGACGGTCGCGCTCCTGCTGCTCCTCCCGTCGCTGCTCCGTTGGATCATCCGAGCCTTCGAGTTGCTGACGCGGACGATGAAAACCCCAGTGCCGACGCTCGCTGTCCTTGAGCTGCGGTCAGGAGTCTCGAAGACGAGGACCATCGCGCTTGCCGCGACGGGCGCCATCGCCGTTTTCGCGACTGTCGCAATCGGTGGTGCTCATGCTGACCTCCAGCGAGGGTTGGACGCTGCCGCCTACGAGTTCGACGCTAACGCTGATGTCTGGGCGACATTTCCGGGGACCTCCAACGCCTTTGCGATCACGCCGTTCGTGGTACCAGCAGCTACGACGGCTGCGCTCAGAGACATCCCCGGTGTGCGCAACGTACGGGTCTATCGCGGCAGCTTCCTGAACGTCGGCGACCATCGTGCGTGGGTCCAAGCACCTCCACGGACGGCGACGTGGCCGATCCCGCCCACACAGCTCCGAAAAGGCGACCTCTCGCTGGCGACGGTGCGGATCCGCGAGGGTGGTTGGACCGTGCTCTCGCAGGCCGTCGCCGACGTTGAGCATGTGAGCATCGGCGACCGTGTCACGCTCCCGACGCCCGTGCCGATCCCGCTGAGGGTGGCCGCCATCTCCACGAACCTCGGATGGCCGCCGGGCGCCGTCGTCCTCAACGCCGACGACTACGCCCGCGCATGGGGAAGCCCCGCGCCGAGCGCCTTGCAGATCGGTGTGGCCGACGGCATGTCGGCCGACCGCGTGGCCGCTGCGGTGCGACGCACCCTTGGCGCCAATCTTCCGGCGAAGGTCGAAACGCGGCGTCAGCGAACGGCACTCCACTTCGCCGCGTCGCGTGAAGGCCTGTCGCGCCTGACGCAAATCTCGATCCTCGTCCTGATCTCCGCGATGCTCTCGATGGCCGCCGCGATGGGCGGCATGATCTGGCAGCGACGCCCGAGCATCGCGGCGCTCAAGGTCCACGGCTACCCCGACCTGGAGCTGTGGCGTGCCCTGCTGCTTGAGAGCGGCCTGTTGCTCGGCACCGGCTGCCTCGTCGGTGCCGCGTTCGGCCTCTACGGGCAGATCCTCCTCAGCCGCGCTCTGGAGGCCATCACGGGTTTTCCCGTCTTCTACTCGACCGCCGGCCTCGTCGCGGTGGCGATCCTCGCCCTGGTCACCGCTGTCGCGGTTGCGATGCTCGCCGTTCCCGGCTATCTCGCGGTTCGCGTGAGGCCCGCGCCGGGCGGCTGATTTCACTACGCGGGCGACCTGTAAATACACGGGTATACGCCGAAATTCCGCGTGGCCGTATAGGACCCAATTCACGCGCGCGCGCGATTCCCCGCCTACCCCCCGGTGTAGCGGCGCCAGGCCGTCTGCGAGAGCGCGGCCGAGGCTACGCCCGGCGTCTCCAAGACCCTTCGGGAGAGCACATGCTGAGGCTCGAAGCGGCCTCGGCTGGACACGAAGCTGGACACGTCGGGCGCAAAGCCTTGTGTGGTGGGGAATCGCACCTTTCGCCTTGCACTCTCGTGCCCAAACCGGCTCTGCGACGACGCCGCGCACGCCACGCATCTACAATGTCCCGCTCCCTTGGGGGGACTGGTGTATCGGTAACATAGCGGTCTCCAAAACCGTTGCGCCAGGTTCGATTCCTGGGTCCCCCGTTTCCGTCGAAAACGCATCATTTGCAGGGGAAAGTCGATTGGGCATCCCGCTGGTGCAGCACTACCGCTCCCGGTGTTACACTTGGCGAATGCCGACCGCACGCCCCCGTCATTCGATCACCGAGACGGACGATGTAGCTCGCGCGCTGAAGGCCGCCGCGCGGCGCTGGCCGGACGATCGCGCGCGACCCGGGAAGCTCCTGCTCGATCTGCTCCGAGAGGGCCACCGCGCGATCGCCATGAGCGACGAGCGCGCTGGCGCGGATCGGCGTGCCGCGATTGCAGGCACCGGCGGAGCGCTCACCGGCAGCTATCCCGCCGGCTACCTCGCGCAGCTCCGCGGCGACTGGCCTGAGTGATCGTCCTCGACGCGAGCGTGCTGATC
>JAEUAF010000136.1 GCA_019695485.1 Sorangium sp. | reverse complement strand
CGATGCGACTGTTAATCAACTGGGGTTGCCGGAGGCCCTGCATTGGTCTACGACGCGGCCCGTGCGCCGCGGTTTTGCGGCGGGAGGTTTAGGCTCTTGATGATGCTGCTTTCGGCTGTCTCCGACTCGCTGTCGAGCTGGCTTTCGGGTCCGAACGACTTCTTCTGGGCCAACCCGATTTTCGAGAAAGACCTCTGGGAGAACATCACCAAAGGCGCCCGCTTCATCATGGCGATGTGCGGCGCGCTGGCGCTTCTCTACGAAATCCGCGCCCGCCGCATGGGCGAGAAGCTTCGCGAGAAAACTCGGCGTCGCTGGGCGTGGATCTTCACGTTCTTCGCGTTTGCCGTCTACTTCGACTTCGGCAACCCGAATACTCGCTACTCGGAGTACTACCACCGCCACGAGCTCTATCACTACTACCTCGGCTCGAAGTACTTCAAAGAGATCGGCTACATCCGCCTCTACGAGTGCACGCTCGTCGCCGAAGTGGAGAACGGTCGCCTCGACCAGGTGAAGAACCGCGAGTATCGCGACCTGCGCGTGAACCTGATCAAGCCGGTCTCAGAGAGCTACATCCTCTCGGACCCGTATCAGTGCAAAAAGCACTTCACAAAAGAGCGATGGGACACCTTCAAGCAGGAGGTCAACTGGTTCTATCACTCGGCAGCCGGTAGCTATTGGGAGGGCATGCAGAAGGACCACGGGTACAACCCACCCCCGGTCTGGAGCATGACTGGCAAGATCTTCGGCAGCTTCGGGGAAGCGGACGCCCGCGATACCGAGGCATCGAAGCGCACGGACACCTTCTTCAAGGAGCTCGCGAGCATCGACATCCTACTTCACGCGGGGATTGTGCTGCTGTTCCGCTGGGCCTTCGGCTGGCGCATCATGGCCGTCGCCACGGTGTTCTGGGGCGCCAATGCGCCTGCGGACTTCTACTGGACTGGCGGCGCCTTCCTGCGCCAGGACTGGCTCTTCTTCCTCGTGGCGGCCGTGTGCTGTGCGCGCAAGCGGCGCTTCTTCATGGCCGGCTTTGCGCTCACTTGGTCTGCCTTGCTACGCATCTTCCCCGGAATATTCATCGCTGGCTGGGCGATCATCATGGGGATCTATCTGATCGAGAGCATTCGTCGCGGTCCGCGACAAATCGCTGGCGACACGGCGACCGGCTTCCTGCGCTACATCCACCCGGATCACCGGCGCGTGATTGCTGGCTGCGTGATGGCGATTGCGACCTTGGTGCCGGCCAGCATCGCCGTTTGCGGCGCGGACTCGTACAAGGATTTCTATCAGCACACCCTCAAGACCCACCAAAATACCCCGCTCACGAACCACATGGGCCTCGAGAGTATGGTCGTCCATAACTGGGACGGGCGCATGCGCTTCGGGCGTGACGACAATCTGAGCGACCCCTTCGAAGGCTGGAAGAAGGGACGTATCGAGCGCTTCCACAAGATGCGCCCGGTGTTCTTCGGTATCGTGTTGAGCGTGTTCGCTTGGACGGTGTGGGCGCTGCGGCGAACGAAGCTGCTTTGGGTGGGCACCGCGCTGAGCTTGCCTATCGTCATGTGTCTGACGAACCTGACTTGCTACTACTACTCGATGTTCATGATCGGGGCGGTGTTGGTGGCGTTGCGCCCGCAACTTGGTGCGCCCTTCCTGATGGCGAGCGCGATCGGCAAGATTCTCCAGTACTCACCGCCCGGTTTTTACTGGGTCGACGATCGCTGGGTTGCCGAGAGCTGGCTCTATTTCGTGCTCTGCCTGATTCTGCTCGCTGGCTATTCGAGACCGTTCAGCATGGAGCGCCTCAAGGCGTGGTGGGACGGCAAGCCAGAGCCGAAGTCCGCACCAAAGCCAACGACGGCCGCACCAGCTGAAAGCCCCAGCTAGGTGCTCTGAGCGGCGGGGCGAGGCACACTCGCCCCGCGCAGCGTTGCGGGACCCGCTACTAGAACTGGATCCGGGAGAAATACTCAGGGCGGCCGCGCGCGGCAACGCGGACGCGATAGAGCGTACCGTCCGCTGAGTCCGAGCCGGGGCGCCCGCCTGCCGTCGTCACGTACAGGGTGTCGAGCTCTGGACCACCAAAGGTGACCGAGGAAACCTTGGCCACGGGAAATTCGATGCGCTCGGCAACCTGACCGCCAACCGATGTCGGGGAAATGCGAAGCACCGAGCTCCCGTCCCAGCGAGTCGACCAGACGTCATCGGCCACGTCGACCGTCATGCCATCGGGAGTGCCTTCCGTCGCCGGAGCTGCGTAAAACAAACGCCGGTTTTCGAGGGCCCCGCTCTCGAGATCGTAATCAGCGACGTAGATGCGAGCGCTCGTACTGCAGGTCCAATAAAAGCGCGTTAGGTCCGAGGAAAAACCCATCCCGTTCGCGATCTGTGTGCCTTTCCACAAGCAGCGAATCGACCCATCCAGGTCGACCCGGTAGAGCCCACCGCTCTCGCGAGTTTTCCCGATCGTGCCCACGAACACTCGCCCTCTGGGATCCGCGATGCAATCGTTGAAGCGCACCATGTCCGAGTCGATGTCACTCTGCACCACGCGCCGATCGCCGTTCTCAGGATTCAAGAGCGCGATGCGGTTCGCTTCGAAGAGCAACAGCGATCCATCGTCCTGAAACGAAAAGCCGCCCATCACGGCGCCTTGGTAGAAGCACTCGTGAACACCGCTGACGTGGTCAGCCCGAAACAGGCGACCACTCTCGATGTCCTCCCAGTAGATGCGCTGTTCCCGCGAATTGTAGAGCGGGTTCTCGCCAATGATGCAGTGATAATTGGCGACCACTTCAATTTTGGGCTGATTCATCGACGCTCCGACGAGACCCTCAGAACGCCTGCCGCACACGGTTGATCAGCGGCCCGACGCCTTCGGGAAAGGCTCGCAGCGCCACGTCCAAGTGATCGCTCTGCGTTTCGATCGCGGACACTGTAACAAGGGGGGCGATCAGGTTGATGAGCCGGCGCAACCTGGGGTCCTGCGCCAGCTTCGGATGCCGGAACAGGTCGAGCACAATGCGATCATCGCGCGCCTCTACCAAGATCGGCGGCCGCTTCGGCATGTACGCGACGAGGTTCCCGGGCTTGCTCAAGTCGAGCGCCCCTGACTTCAGCAGTGCAGCCAGCGGACTCTCGATGCGGTCGTCGAGAATCTTCAAACTCACTTTGGAGAGCCGGATCTCCAACCGACACTCTTCCGATGAAAAGCTGACGCGGTCGATGAAAATGTCGGCGGACGCTCTGAGCGGAGCTCCCATCAGCTCGAAACTCGCAGCCACACGCACGCCCGGGGGTACCGCGACGATCTCGATGTCCTTCGGGGCCTTCTTGCCCTTGGCCTTGCCCGCCAGCCAACGCAACGCGGCGATCGGCAACCCGAAGCGCAACGCTACGGCGTTGCGGACCGCGCGCAGGAGCTCTTCCGGATGCTGCTTGAGGTAGGAAAAAGCGGCTTCAACTACGGGGATTGCGGCTTCCATGTACTTCATGGGGTTCGAGAAAACGGAGGGCACCTTTGGTCTCGCGGAGGCAGAGCTCAAGGAGCCCGAGTAAGCCACAGGTCGCGAAGCGGAGCGAGAGGACAACACGCTGACGCGCTCAGGAACCGACTTTGGCCCACATCGACGACCTGCGCGACGGCCGTCTGGCCGAGGGAAAGGCGACCGCACGCGCTCGCGTCGTGGAGAGTTTGGGAGCAAACTCAAACTAGGCTTCTCATGTGGGTCGATCCGTCTGACGTCCACGCCACCTTGCGCCGACACTCGCTCCGCGGGGGGCTACCGCTTGTGCTCGATCTCGCGCGGAGC
This sequence comes from Sorangium sp., assembly GCA_019695485.1. Lineage (GTDB taxonomy): Bacteria > Myxococcota_A > Polyangia > Polyangiales > Polyangiaceae > PMG-095. Next base: position 11,086 of record JAEUAF010000136.1, on the reverse strand, counting down.
CGGGGACTCGTGCTGCGCGACGCTCTGAGCAGCGACGAATACCTGGATTTTGCCGGATTTTATGCATCGAACGCCCTGGGCTTCCAACATCCTGGCCTCGCCGACGCAGACACACGCGAGCGTCTACTGCGCGCCGCCTCAATCAAAGTCGGCAATCCCGAGTTCTTCACGGTCGAACTAGCGAGCTTCGTGGCAACGCTCGAACGCACGGCGGCACCGCCCACCCACCCGCACTACTTCTTCGTCGAAGGCGGTGCGCTGGCGGTCGAAAATGCCATGAAGACCGCGATGGATTGGAAAGTGCGTAAGAACCTGCTGCGGGGGCTCGCGGAGGTGGGCACGGAGATCCTGCACTTTGAACAGGCCTTTCACGGCCGCTCTGGCTACACGCTAAGTGTTACCAACACCGATCCTGCGAAGACGCTGCACTTTCCCAAGTTCAATTGGCCGCGCATTCCCTCCCCGGCCGCTCGTTTCCCGCTCGTCGATGAAAACCTCGCGCGCACAGAGGCCGACGAAGCCAGCGCCGTCGCCGCCATCGAACGCGCCTTCGCGGACCGCCCCCACCAAATCGCGGCGATCCTCATCGAACCCATCCAGGGCGAGGGCGGCGATCGTCACTTTCGCGCCGAGTTCTTGCGCGAGCTGCGCCGGCTCGCAGACGACCACGAAGCGCTCTTGATCTTCGACGAAGTGCAGGCCGGCTGTGGCATCACCGGCAAGTGGTGGGCGCATGAGCACGCTGACATCCGGCCAGATCTGCTGTGCTTTGCGAAGAAATTACAAGTCGGAGGCTTCTTTGCGTCAACGCGCATCGATGACGTCGACAATGTGTTCAAGGTGCCGAGCCGCATCAGCAGCACCTGGGGGGGGGCGCTCGTCGACATGGTGCGAGCGACTCGCATCCTGGAGATCATCGAGCAAGAGCAGTTGCTCGACAACGCACGGCTACGCGGTGCTGAGCTCGTGGCCGGGCTCCAGGCGTTGCAGGGCGAGTTCCCGACGCTGGTCGAAAACGCGCGCGGAAGCGGGCTGATGTGCGCAATCGACCTCAAGACACCCGAGCTACGCGCGGAGTTCATGAGGCGCTGCTTCGCCAGCAAACTCCTGGTCTTGGCGGCTGGCTCACGCACGGTCAGGCTACGCCCGCCCTTGGTGGTGAGCGCCGAGGAAATTCGGGGCGCGCTGGGCCATTTTCGCCGCGTCCTCGCGGCGATATGAGCGTTCGTGTAGCGGCGTCCAACCCCGGCGCTGCCAGCGGGGCAAGCGAGTGCCGTTCCGGCTACTCCTTTTCGGAACCGTCGCGCAGCGGCAAGGCCTTGGGCTCTTCCTTCGTAAGCGCGGGCGCCGGATTCTGCGCGGCTTTTGCCGCAAGCTCGTGTCGCACGCGATCACCGAGCGAGTGGAGCAGCTTGCCGAGCATCTCGGGGGCATCCTGCAGTAACTGAGACCACGCACCTCGGCTGTCTCCGTCGACGGTCAACAGGTGTGCGGTCCCATCTTTTCCAACTGCGATGGCAGCAACCGGCTCGAGCTCTACCGCGCCGCCGGCACCATGCCCCCCAGAATCACCACCCAGCCGCGCACCGTGCGCGCCTGCGCTTGCGCTCGCAGCTCCAAACGCGATCTTCAGACGGTGGACGGGAATCACCGTCGCGTCGCCGGCCTGTTGAGGCGCCCCGACAATCGTCTCGCTCCGAGAAATGCCGTGCACGCCCGAGAGCAGGCTGCTCACGATCTCCGAGATGTTCGTCTTGCTCATGCTAAATCCGTCGAGGAAGCTTGGGGGTTTGCTGGGCCCCGAGGTGTGACGCGGGACCAGCGCGTCCGCCGGCGAAGCATGGCCCAAAGCGCGCGTGCGAGCACGCGCCCAATCCAAATAGAAGCCTGCCCCTTGAGCGTCACCTCCCAGCGCTCGGCCCCGTCCCAGCGCGGCTGATGGCTGAGTCGAATTGGGTCGGGGAGCGCGCCGGATAGCGCGTACAGGACGCCTGCGCAGCGGCCGGTGAGCACGACATCGGAGAAGCCGTAATCGAGGTGCAGCGCTAGTTCTTCCAGGCTCAGAAATCGATCCCCCAAGAGGAGGTCGAGCGCGTCCTCCACGCTCAACCATCGGCGAAAGGACGAACCGCGCGAGGCCCGCTTCCGACGCGCAGGAGCGGATTTCTCGCCGGGTTCTTCCGCCACTTCGGCCCCCGCCTTGGCGCCCCACACGGGAATACGCAGGCCGCCGAGGTGGACATTCAAACGCAGAGCGGTGCCTCGGGCGCGCACGCCCGAAAGGACGATGCCTCCGACTTCGAGGCCAAACGCGCAGGCCCACGCCCCAGACGACTCCCCAACGGCGCGGCCATCGACCTTCACGTCCACCGCGGCAGCAACGAGCACGCCACCGAGGACGCAGATGCTCGCGACGAACACGAGCCACAACAGCACGGTCGATCCCTTCTTAAGAGCGGTCCGGTTTGCCCGCTTCGAGCTGCTGCGGGTCAGGCGCAGCCGGCAACTCCGCTTGCGCCAGGCCGCTCGGCAGGATCTCGACGCCACGGCGCACGACGGCTGTCTTACCGTGCTCGAGCGCCAGCATGTGCGGAACGCCGTCCTCTCCGACGACGACGAAGGCTCGCGGCTCGACCACGACCGCGCCCCCCGCACCGCCCCCGGTCGCGCCCGCGTTGCCCGGAGACGAATCGCCACGCGCCGAGCCGCCCACTTCACCCAGGGCCGTGCCAAAGCCGATACTCACACGGCTCAACGGCAGCACCTTGGCCTTGCCGGCGTCGCGCACCGTGCCAACCACGGCGTCGCTGCGCGACACTTTTCCGAGCTCGGACAAAAGCTCGGTCACAAGCTCCTTCAGATCCATCCCCTGAAAGGAACCACGAACAGCCGCGATCCGCAAATCAGACAGGAGCGGGCCAAGCGGCTCGGGCCCCTGCGCGCTTCGGCTTTGCGCGCCCGACAGGATCGGGCAACCTGCTCGCCATGAGGAAGCTTACCCTTGGCGGGCTCACTGCCCATGTGGCGGGCGGCAGCGACGACAACGGCGGCGGAGATGGTCCTGCCATCGTCCTTTTGCATGGCTTTGGCGCGCCGGGTACCGATTTGGTCCCTCTCGCCAAAGAAATCGCAGCGCCGGCTGGGACGCGCTGGGTGTTTCCGGTCGCTCCACACGTGCTCGAGATGGGCATGCCGGAGGCCTTCGCCGGCCGCGCCTGGTGGATGATTGATATGGCTGCCCTGCAAGTGGCGGCGCTCACCCGCAATTACGACGCGCTCGCCACGCACACGCCAGCAGGTCTTCCCGAAGTCGAGCGGACGCTCGAGGCCTTCCTGACCGAACTCGCAAAAGAACTCAGCACGACGACCGAGCGCATGGTGCTAGGAGGGTTCTCGCAGGGAGCGATGCTTGCCACGGATACGGTGCTCGCTGGCCGCCTACGCTTCGCGGGGTTGGCAGTCGTGAGTGGAACCCTGTTGTCACGCGCGCGTTGGACGAGCCAAGTCGCAGCGTGTCAGGGGTGCCCTGTCTTTCAGAGCCACGGCCGAGAGGACCCAATTTTGCCGTTTCCGTTGGCTGACGAACTGCGGAAATTATTCGAAGCTGCTGGGGCGAAACACACTTGGGTTCCGTTTTCGGGCGGCCACGCAATTCCCCCCCCAGTCATCGCCGGCCTCAGCGCATTCTTCCGCGACACGTTAGGATAGCGAATGAGCTCGCTCAGGCCACGCTGAGCACCGCCGCACCACTGAAGCGCCCGTTGCGGAGATCGTCCAACGCCTCGTTGGCCGCCTCGAGGGGATACGCGCGCACTTGGATTTGCACCGGCACCCGCGGCGCGAGTTCCAAGAACTCGAGCCCGTCGCGACGAGTCAGGTTCGCCACAGATTTGAGTGTCCGTTCACCCCATAGGAGCTCGTACGGGAACGACGGGATGTCGCTCATGTGAATGCCTGCGCAAATGACGGTTCCGCCGCGACGAATGGCTCGCAGCGCGCGCGGCACCAATGTGCCCGCCGGCGCGAAAATGATGGCCGCGTCGAGCGAGATTGGTGGAAGCTCATCGGATCCCCCAGCCCACTCGACCCCCAAGCTACGCGCGAAGTCTTGGGCAGCGAGATCACCTGGTCGGGTGAACGCGAATAACCGTCGCCCTTGGTAGCGGGCAACCTGGGCCACGATGTGCGCTGAGGATCCGAAGCCGTACAAGCCGACGCACTCGGAGGCGCCGCTCATGGCGAGCGCGCGGTAGCCAACCAGCCCTGCGCACAGCAGCGGCGCGGCCTGCAAATCGGGGAAGGAGCCGGGCAACGGCAGCGCGAAACGCGCCTGAGCGACCACGTATTCGGCGTAGCCGCCGTCCTTTTGATAGCCGGTGAAGCGAGCGCCTTCGCAGAGGTTCTCAGTACCGCCGGAACAAAAACGGCAAGCGCCGCAGGCCCGCCCGAGCCAGGGCACTCCAACGCGCTGGCCTTCCACCAGCCCGTCGACGCCGCGACCAACCGCGACCACCGTTCCCACGATTTGGTGACCAAGAATCAGCGGGAGCTTCGGACCCTCGAGCTCACCGTCCATCACGTGCAGATCCGTGCGGCAGACTCCACAACACCGCACGCGGATGAGAATCTCATCGCCACGTGGCTCTGCAACCGGCACACGCCGCATGACTAGCGGCGCGTGCGCGGATTCGAGCAGCATGGCCTTCATGGTATGTGCCAAGCTGAACACTTCCCTCTGAGTCGAACCGCCTCAGCCTACCCGAGCCTTTCTCGAAGCTCAATCGCTTCCCCGGTGCCGGCCGCCCGGGTTCGTGCTACGCGCCCGCGCTGGTAATTTCTTGACGTCCAAGCCCCCGTGCCCCCCGTTCCCGTCGTTTCAACACCGGCCAACTGGCCTACACTGACGATGTCCGCCGTTTCTAGCGAAGAGTCCGGAAATCTGACCGATCCCGAGCGCGACCGAATCGTGGGGGAGGAGCAGACCTGCTTGGATCGCGTCCTCACGCATCTCGGTGAGCGAAAGCAGAAGGCCAAGAGCGGCCACGAGAGCGGTGATTACGACGCTCGTCTGCTCGATTTGCGAGACCAAATTGCGTCGGCGCGCATGGAAGATGTGCCGCCCCTGGTGCAGGAGATGGAGCGCCTGCAGAGCCTCGCTGCACGCCTTCGCAAGGTCACCGAGACAGACGTCGATACCCGTTCGCCATATTTCGGGCGCTTGATCTTGGAGGAAGGAGCGCGCCGCCGCGAGGTCTTGATCGGCCGAGGCACCTACCTCGACACGCAATCTGGCGTGCGAATCGTCGATTGGCGGGACGCGCCAGTGAGTCGACTCTTCTACCGCTGTGAAGAAGGCGACGGTTACGACGAGGAGTTCGGCGGGCGCGAGGTTTCAGGAACGGTGCTAGTGCGGCGGAGCGTCGTGATCGCGGATACGACGCTGAAACGCATCGGCTGCCCCCAGGGCTCCTTTCTGAGGAGCCGTGACGGCGAATGGCGGCGCCTCGGCGAGACCTCGACGCGCTTGGCCGGCGGCGCTGGCAGCGCTCTTCGCGCCGAGCAGCATCACCGCCCCGGCAAGCTCGGCACAGGTCAAGACGCGGGCGAAGAGAAGCAGCTGAAGGAGATCACGCCGCTCATCGACCGCCGTCAGTTCGAGCTCATCACCCGCCCGGATTCGGGCCTGGTCGTCATTCAGGGCGGCGCCGGCAGCGGCAAGACCACGATTGGCCTGCACCGCCTCGCCTACCTCGCCTTTCAAGATCCGCGTCGCTTCCGCCCCGATCGCATGCTGGTGATCGTGTTCAACGACGCCTTGGCTCGCTACATCGGCGGGGTGTTGCCAGCCCTCGGCGTGAACGGCGTCGCAATCCGCACCTACGAAGATTTCGCTGGGCGCCTGCGCCAGGGCCTCTTTCCGCGGCTCCCAACCCGCTATCGAGACGATACGCCGGCCGTCGTTACGCGGATGAAGAAGCACCCGGCCATGCTGCAAGCCATCGAGGCGTTGCAAACTCGCATGGCCGAACGTTTTGACTCCGAGGTGCGCGCGGCACTGGCCAACGACCCCGCAGGTCAAGGCTTGCTGAACCACTGGGAACAGACAGCCGATCGCGTTCCGGGACATCGTCTGCACGCGCTCAGCGCGCGCCTCGAAAGTGAAGGGCGCACCCTTTCCACCAATGCGCGCGTCTCGCTCGAACGCTGCCTCAAAGTGGGGATCGCCACGACGCGCGACGTGGTCTCGCATTGGGCCGAATTGCTGACCGATCGCGCGCTGCTGTTCGGCGCGTTCGAAGAGCATGCGCCGGGGCAGTTCAGCGCCGCCGAGCTCAACCGAGCCCATACCTATACGACTGCGCGCGTCAGCGAGGTGCTCGAAGAGCTCGCGCTGAAGGAAGAACGGAAGGAAGAGCGCGCCCACCGCCCGGAGAGCGCGGGCGACGACGCGAAGCGCCCCAAACGCCCAAAGCGCGAGGAGGACGACGACCACGAAGAGCCGCCCGAGCGTCACCAGGGGATCGATGGTCGGGAAGTCGACGAGGGGGCGCGCCTCGATCTGGAAGACGATGCGCTGCTGCTGCGCCTGAGCCAGCGACTGCGCGGTCCGCTAACGCGCAACGCGAGCAGCAAAGAGCCAGTCCTCTTCGAGCACATTCTGATCGACGAGGCGCAAGATCTGAGCCCGGTCGAGCTCTCGGTCGTGCTCGGGACCGTGACCCGCGCCGAGAGCGTCACTTTGGCGGGCGACGTGCAGCAGCGCCTGCTTCTCGACAACGGCTTCACCAATTGGAAAGAGGTCCTCGGGGAGCTCGGGCTGTCGCACGTCGAGGTGGAGCCGCTGAAGCTGAGCTATCGGTCCACGCACGAAATCATCGAGTTCGCGCGGGACGTGCTGGGCCCGCTCAGCAGCCCCGACGCTCCCGAAGCCACGCGCCACGGAGCACCCGTAGAGCTCTTCACCTACTCGCACACGGGCGACGCCGTGGCCTTCTTGGCCGAAGCCCTGCGAAGCCTGTTGGTGGAGGAGCCCAATGCGTCGATCGCCGTCGTCACGCGCTTTCCGGAGCAGGCGGACGCCTACTACGATGGCCTGCATCGCGGCGAAGTGCCGAAGCTCCGGCGCATCGCGGACCAGGACTTTCCGTTCAAGGCGGGCGTCGACGTGACCGATGTGCGGCAGGTCAAAGGTCTCGAATTTGACTACGTCGTGCTCGCGGAAGTAAACGACAGCTCCTACCCGAACGACGATGAATCGCGGCACCTGCTGCACATCGGCGCAACGCGCTCGGCCCACCAGCTTTGGGTCGTTTGCGCCGGGAGGCCCAGCCCTCTCTTGCCAGAGGCGTTAGTCGGAAGAAGTCTGTGAAATACTCACGGTTCGGTTGGGGGTCTTTGGCGGCAACCTGGTTCTTGGCCTGCGCGCCAGCAGCGAAAGCTCCGATCGGCTACGACCTCGAGCCGCTGCCTACGACTTCGCTCGAGAAGGAGCGGCCCGCCGAAAAAGTGGCCGACGACGTCGTCGCGCGCGCGGCCGGGCCCGTGCGGGTGATTCGTCTGTCCGATGGCGCCGAGCTCAGTGGAAGCGTGCTCGCCCGCGAGCTGTTGGGCTTCGATGCCGTCTGCGCTGGCGAGGAGCACACCTCGGCCCCGCAGCATTACGGCGAACTCTGGCTGCTCGACCTCTTGATCGACAACGCTCCGAACCTGGGGCTTGAACTCGGCGCGGGGTTCGAGATCTGGCAAGCCCAAGATCAGGGCGTGCTCAGCGCCTTCGCGGCGGGAGACATCGAAGAGCCGCGGCTTTTGAATCGCACGAAGTACGCCCAGCACTGGGGCTATTCTTTCGCGTATTACAGGCCCTTCGTAGCGCGGGCACGCGAGGCGTCACTGCCACTCGTCGGGCTGAACGCTTCCTCGGAAGTGCCGAAGAAGGTGTCGACGCTGGGCCTCGATTCACTCGACAAGCGGACGGAAGCCAAGCTCCCCGAGCTCGATCTCACCGACGCGGCCCATCGCAACGACTTCGAGCGTCGCATGCACGATCACCCCGGCGTCAGCCCCGAAGATCTCGACAAGTACTACGCGGCGCAGGTGGTCTGGGACGAGACGATGGCCGACAACGCCGCGCGCTGGCTCAAGCTCCACGCCCCCGTGCGGCGGCTCTTGATCTTGGCTGGCCAGGCCCATTGCCAGCGCACTGCGATTCCCAAACGCTTGGTTCGACGTGGGGCGAGTCGCGTCGCTGCTCTGTTGCTCGGAACGGCAGCACCCAAGGACGATGCCAGCGAGACCTTCGACTACGCGCTGATCGTCGGCGCTCCCAAGCCCTGAGCGAAATACCGCGCAGGAATTCAGACCGCGAGCGGCAATGCGGCGCGGTCGATGCGAGCACGCCGCGGCAACATGCTCGAATCGATCCCGACCATTTCGCCTTCCGAGAGCGGCAACCACACATTTTCGCCATGCAGCGGTTCGCTGGAGAGGACGAAGTGATTGACCGCAGCGAGCGACGGCGCTTCGCACGCCGCGGACAAGCTTGGACAGCGATCACGGTCGGCGCAACGGGTCTTGTAAGTCGACACGAATAGCTCCTTACCGCCCTGAGTTGCCACGAGGCTTTCCCCATCGGTCGCAATCAGCGTCAACAGGGAGCGCTCGCCAAGCGCCTCGTCGTCGCAGATTTCTCGGACTCGATGCACGGCGTTTCGCATCGCGGCAAGCGCGGCGTCCACTCCGAGCGATTGCCCCAGTTCCCCGAACTCGGACAAGTACGTGAGGAAGATGAAGAACACGACCTCGCTGTCGGTCTCACCCAAGATGAAGCGGCGGAGCGTCGGGCGCACGCACTCGAGCAGCGCCTCGCGCTTCAGCGAGAAGCGCGCGACATCCCCGTTGTGCGCAAAAATCCAGCGCCCATATTGGAACGGATGGCAGTTGAAGACCGTCTTTTCGCCGTGCGTGGCGCGCCGCACGTGCGCGAGGACGGTTTGCGACGAGACCACGCCACTCAAGCGATGAAACAACGCATCCCCCAGCGCCGTAAGCGGGCTACGCGTCACATGCGGTGAGCCCTCCACGTAAAATGCCACGCCCCAACCGTCTCGGTGCTCATTGCTCTGCACACCCAGGGCGTTCTCCGCTGCGAGTAACGACCTGTGGACCTGACTCGGGATGATGCTCCGAAAGCCGAAAAGCCTGCACATTGCGATAGCCGAAGAAAAACTTCCGTTCAGCCTGCCACAACGGCCGCGCGAGAGCACACTTGATGGTGCATTCTGACTACTGCGCGACGCTGGGGCATCTACCCCCCAGGAGTAACCGCCATCGCGAGGCTTACGTAGTTCACCGAACAGAAACATGGCGTCTCAAGACATGAACCCCGAACTCGCCCGACTCCGCGATCGCAGGCGTTTCATTGCTCAGGCGGCGAGCGGCACGGTCGTCTCTGGCTTGTGCGGGCTCGCCTACCTTCTCTCGGATGAACTCACACGCACCGCTCGCGCCGAGACCCTGCCGGATGGGCGAAGCCGCCTACCGCCCGGGCAGCGTGTGATCCGAGCGCTCAAGCCGATGGGCGGCGAACCGGGCGATCCCGACCCTGGACACCTCGAGCTCCGCGTGCATGGCGCAGTCGAGGCGCCGTTCGTGCTCCGCTTCAACGAGTTTCTCGCGCTGCCACAAGTCACGCACACGGTGGACGTGCACTGCGTGACGGGCTGGACCGTGCTCGGGGCCCACGTCGAGGGCGTCCTGTTGCGAACTCTAGCTGAACGTGCGCGGCCCAAGCCGAGCGCACGTCACGTCATCTTCGAAGCCGCACACGGCTACACCTCGAACGTGCGCATCCAGGATGCGTTGGCGCCCGACGTGATGCTGGCGCACAAGCTCGAAGGAGCGGCGTTGCCGCGCGCCCATGGCGGACCGATCCGGGCGGTGATTCCGAAGCTCTACTTCTGGAAGAGCGCTAAATGGCTCGTCGGGGTTCGCTTCGCGGAGCACGACGAGCCCGGCTACTGGGAAACTCGGGGCTACAATAACCACGCCGATCCCTGGCGAGAAGAGCGTTATGCCTGAACTTAGGCCGCGCAGACGACCAGCCTTTCGAGCGTGGCTTCGCGCACTGCATCGCGACATCGGCTACCTCGCAGTCGGCTTCACGTTCATCTACGCCATGTCCGGGTTGGCGGTGAATCACATCGCTGACTGGGATCCGAACTTCGTTCAGATCAACCGCACGCATCAACTGAAGGTGCGTCTCGACGGCGGCGACGCGCCGGTCTCGGCGCGCGTGCTCGGAGCGCTTTCAATCCATGAGCAACCGCGCGAGCTCTATCGCGCCAGCGACACGCGCCTCGAGATCGTACTCGAACATCGGACTTTGCACGTGGATACCGCGAGCGGCGTCGTCGAAGAAGAGGGACAGAAGCCGCGGCTGTTCTTGCGCATGGCAAACTTCCTACACTTGAATCGGGGGAAGAAGGCGTGGACGCTCGTCGCAGACACCTATGCCGTCTTTCTGATCTTCCTCGCGAGCTCGGGACTATTCATGATCCCCGGAAGAAAGGGACTCCGCGGCCGGGGCGCGCTGCTCGGCGCAATTGGCGCCTTGATTCCAGCGCTCTACGTGCTGCTGTCCAAAACTCCATAAGCGGACTCGAAGCGGCGAGAGGGGCATGTCCGAGCTCAGCCCAATCGATCACCCACTCATCGGGCGGGTTCATCTTTGGCGGCGCCAGCGGCGGCCCTCGGACACTGCCGCCCTTTGCCGCGTGCCGCGCTGCGCGATCGTTGACCCGATAGAGCCAGAAGCAGGCGCGTGAACCGGTCACCTAGCATGGCGCAAGCTTTCGTAATAATTGAGAAATACGCATTGCGAAGCAGCGACGGCCAGCGCCCGGCTGGCATCGGCTCCGTGTGAGACACACCGATCAGTGGCAAATCATGCGGCTGCGAGATTTGAGCCCGCAAAATTCCGCAATATTTAGTGTGGAACTGCTCCCATATTTACGCCTTCCCTGTCGCATCGGGGCCTGGTATGAAGGCGCCCGCGCCTATCCCCCCTGCCGCCACCGTCGGGGATCCC